>NZ_JALDVV010000020.1:0-19925 GCF_023110375.1 Streptococcus mitis
TATCTTCATAAGTTAATTTCATAATAAAAACACCCCAAAAGTTAGATTTTTATGTCTAACTTTTGGGGTGCAGTTCACTCCAACTTTTTTTATTTATGAGAACGAACTATCTAAACAGTAACACTACATTAAAGACTGCAAATTACGCTAAAAAATGGTATAATGATAAAGTTATATAGTCCCGATAAGATGGTAGGTATTCAGCACTAAGAAATTTCCTATCAGTACTTTGTAACTCTATAACACTATTTTTAAGGGGGGACATTTTTATGTCAGAACGTAAATTATTCACGTCTGAATCTGTATCTGAGGGGCATCCAGATAAGATTGCAGACCAAATTTCAGATGCGATTTTGGATGCTATTTTAGCTAAAGATCCAGAGGCGCACGTTGCTGCTGAGACAGCTGTATATACTGGTTCAGTCCATGTTTTTGGTGAAATATCTACAAATGCTTATGTGGATATTAACCGTGTGGTTCGTGATACCATTGCAGAGATTGGCTATACCAATACAGAATATGGTTTTTCTGCTGAGACGGTGGGAGTCCATCCGTCACTTGTTGAGCAGTCACCAGATATTGCCCAAGGTGTTAACGAAGCCTTGGAGGTTCGTGGGAATGCAGATCAAGATCCGCTTGACTTAATTGGTGCTGGAGACCAAGGTCTCATGTTTGGCTTTGCAGTGGATGAAACAGAAGAGCTCATGCCATTGCCAATCTCACTCAGTCATAAATTAGTTCGTCGTTTGGCAGAACTTCGTAAGTCTGGGGAAATTAGCTATCTTCGCCCAGATGCTAAATCACAAGTTACGGTTGAGTATGATGAAAATGACTGTCCAGTACGTGTGGACACAGTTGTTATTTCAACTCAGCACGATCCAGAAGTCAGCAACGAACAAATTCACAATGATGTCATTAATAAGGTTATCAAAGAGGTTATTCCAACCTCTTACTTGGATGAGCAAACCAAATTCTTCATCAATCCTACTGGTCGTTTTGTAATCGGTGGACCGCAAGGGGACTCAGGTTTGACTGGTCGTAAGATCATCGTAGATACTTATGGTGGCTACTCTCGTCACGGTGGTGGTGCCTTCTCTGGTAAAGATGCGACTAAGGTGGACCGTTCAGCCTCTTATGCGGCTCGTTATATTGCCAAGAATATCGTTGCAGCTGGTTTGGCTAAGAAGGCAGAAGTGCAATTAGCCTACGCTATTGGTGTTGCCCAACCTGTTTCTGTTCGTATCGATACTTTTGGTACGGGAACAGTAGCTGAAAGCAAGCTTGAAAAAGCAGCTCGTCAAACCTTTGATCTTCGCCCTGCAGGGATAATCCAAATGCTGGACCTCAAGCGTCCAATTTACCGTCAAACAGCGGCTTATGGACACATGGGACGTACGGATATTGATCTTCCATGGGAACGTTTGGATAAGGTAGATGCTTTGAAAGAAGCAGTAAAATAAGATTTTAAGAGGGAGTTCCCCTCTTTTTAATATACTATTTCCTCTAAAATAATTGAAATTATAGCCTGAATTTGATATGATATCTCTATGGATAAAAGTAGAGCAAAACGTGTTGAGCACGATAAAAAGAGAATCGGTTTAATAGCCATGGTAGCTATCTTTTCAGTAAGTATTTGCGTCCTTGGTTCAATGATTGGATACAAAGTATATACAAAGCAAAGTTTTGAACAAAGGATTGAATCTCTCAAGAAAGAGAAAGATGATCAATTAAGTGAGGGAAATCAGAAAGATCATTTTCGTAAGGGACAAGCAGAAGTAATTGCCTATTATCCTCTCCAAGGGGAGCAAGTGATTTCATCTGTAAAAGAAATCATGATACAGGATATTAAGGAAAATCTGGAAGACAAGGAAAATCTGGTTTTTTATTATACGGAGAAACAGGATTCGACTTTAAAAGGGATTGTCAACCGAAGTGTGATGAAACAAGTCTATGATTTAACTTCGTCAAAAGTTGAAGAGACTGAAAAAACTAGTCTAGCGAAAGTGCATTTGACAGAAAATGGTAAACCTTTTACCCTTGATCAACTATTTTCAGATGCTAGTAAGGCTAAAGAGCAACTGATAAAAGAACTGACTTCTTTCTTACAGGACAAGAAATTGGAGCAAGAAAAGATTGATCAAGTTGTTAAAGGTTTCTCTGACCAAGACTTGTCTGCATGGAATTTTGATTACAAGGATAGTCAGATTATCCTTTATCCAAGTCAGTCAGTTGAAAATCTAGACGAGATTGCCTTGCCAGTATCTAGTTTCTTTGAAGTTATTCAGTCCTCTTATTTATTAGATAAGGATGCAGAGCTATATAAGGCTTATTATGAAAAGAAAAATCGTAAAGTAGTGGCCCTGACTTTTGATGATGGACCAAATCCTGCAACGACAAATCAAGCATTAGATACTCTTTCTAAGTATGGTATCAAGGCAACTTTCTTTGTTCTAGGTAAGAATGTTTCTGGAAATGAAGAGATTTTGAAACGCATGAAATCGGATGGACATGTCATTGGAAACCATAGTTGGAGTCATCCAGTGCTTTCAAAACTTTCCCTTGATGAAGCTAAAAAACAAATTACTGATACTGAGGATGCGCTAACTAAAGTGTTGGGTTCTAGTTCCAAACTCATGCGTCCGCCTTATGGAGCCATTACAGACGACATTCGCAATAGCCTTGATTTGAGCTTTATTATGTGGGATGTGGATAGTCTGGACTGGAAGAACAAAAATGAAGCAGCGATTTTGACAGAAATTCAACGAGAAGTCAAGAATGGTTCTATTATTCTCATGCATGATATCCATGCTGAGACGGTCAATGCTCTACCGAAGGTTATTGACTATTTGAAAGGGCAAGGGTATGACTTTGTGACCATTCCAGATTTGTTAGATACTCGTCTTAAAGCTCACCAGCTCTACTACGACCGCAATCAATAATACACAAAATCTAAAGAGAAAAGTTTTCCTTGAAAATTTGGCTCTTTGGATTTTCTTCTCATAGAAAGGAAAAATAATGAAATCTTATACTTTAAACAATGGTGTTACAATTCCAGTACTGGGATTTGGAACCTGGAAAGCTGAAAATGGAGAGATTGCATATCAAGCTGTACTAGAGGCTTTAAAGGCAGGCTATCGCCATATCGATACGGCAGCTATTTATAAAAATGAAGAAAGCGTTGGTCGTGCCATTCAAGATAGTGGAGTTCTGCGTGAGGAAATTTTTGTAACCAGCAAACTCTGGAATACAAATCATAGCTATGAGCAAGCTCGTCAGGCTTTTGAAGAGTCTTTAGAGAAACTTGGCTTGGATTATTTGGATTTGTATTTGATTCATTGGCCAAATCCAAAACCGCTCAGAGAAAATAACCACTGGAAAATCCGAAATTCAGAAGTTTGGAGAGCTATGGAAGACCTCTATCAAGAAGGCAAAATCCGTGCTATTGGAGTTAGTAATTTCCTTCCCCATCATTTGGATGCCTTGCTTGAAACAGCAACTATCGTTCCAGCGGTCAATCAAGTTCGTTTGGCTCCAGGTGTGTATCAAGAGGAAGTCGTAGATTACTGTCGAGAAAAAGGAATTTTATTGGAAGCTTGGGGACCTTTTGGTCAGGGAGAACTGTTTGATAGCAAGCAAGTACAAGAAATCGCAGCAAATCACGGAAAGTCTGTTGCTCAGATAGCCTTGACCTGGAGCTTAGCAGAAGGATTTTTACCACTTCCAAAATCTGTCACAGCTTCTCGTATTCAGGCTAATCTTGATTGCTTTGGAATTGAACTGAGTCATAAGGAACGTGAAACCTTAAAAACAATTGTTGTTCAGTCTGGTGCTCCACGAGTTGATGATATGGATTTCTAGAAAATCATAAAAAGAATTGTACATTGTGCTAATTTTTGATATAATAGTCAGCAGGAAAGAAAGTCTTATGGCGTTCTTCAAGCGAACTTGGGATAGTGGGAGCCAAGTAGGGCAAAATAAAGAACTGGCGCTTTCTGTAATATTTTTAAAAACAATGAAGTAATAAATTAGGGTGGAACCGCGTTTCTGACGCCCCTAGTCGCAAGGCTTGGGTGTTGAAATTCGGTTCTTTTTGAATTCGTCTAATGCCTAAGTAGAAAGGAGCATAATGCTTAAAGGATCTTGTTTATGTAAAGCAGTGACCTACACTCTAGATGAGGAATTATCGGAATTAGTTTTTTGTCATTGCTCATTTTGTCGGAAAGCAACTGCGTCTGCCTATACAGTTAATGCTAAAGTTAGCAGTGAAAAGCTAGTATTGCATGGAAAAGAAAAGCTTGTTTCCTATAGTTCTTCTCCAGGAAAACAGCGTTATTACTGCCAGAACTGTCATAGTCAAATTTTCACTGTTCAAGAAAATATACCAGAAGTCTGTGCTTTGAAATTAGGTACAATAGATGAAAGCGATCAGAATTTACAAACTGTTCCTAAACGTCATATTTTTCAGGACCCAGCCTTTTCTTGGTTGCTTGAAAAATAAATCTAAGAAGATAATATAAATTAAAGGAGTATTCAATGTCTAAGAAATTAACATTTCAAGAAATTATTTTGACTTTGCAACAATTTTGGAATGACCAAGGTTGTATGCTTATGCAGGCTTATGATAATGAAAAAGGTGCGGGAACAATGAGTCCTTACACTTTCCTTCGCGCTATCGGACCTGAGCCATGGAATGCGGCTTATGTAGAGCCATCACGTCGTCCTGCTGACGGTCGTTACGGAGAAAACCCTAACCGTCTTTACCAACACCACCAATTCCAAGTGGTTATGAAGCCATCTCCATCAAACATCCAAGAACTTTACCTTGAGTCTTTGGAAAAATTGGGAATCAATCCTTTGGAACACGATATTCGTTTCGTTGAGGACAACTGGGAAAACCCATCAACTGGTTCAGCTGGTCTTGGTTGGGAAGTTTGGCTTGACGGTATGGAAATTACTCAGTTCACTTACTTCCAACAAGTAGGTGGATTGGCAACTGGCCCTGTGACGGCGGAAGTTACTTATGGTTTGGAACGTTTGGCTTCTTACATCCAAGAGGTTGACTCTGTTTACGATATTGAGTGGGCTGATGGTGTAAAATACGGAGAAATCTTCATCCAGCCTGAGTACGAGCATTCAAAATATTCATTTGAAATTTCTGATCAAGAAATGTTGCTTGAAAACTTTGATAAGTTTGAAAAAGAAGCTGGTCGTGCCTTGGAAGAAGGATTGGTGCACCCTGCCTATGACTATGTTCTCAAATGTTCACATACCTTTAACCTGCTTGATGCGCGTGGTGCCGTATCCGTAACCGAGCGTGCAGGCTATATCGCTCGTATCCGTAATTTGGCCCGTGTTGTAGCCAAAACCTTTGTCGCAGAACGCAAACGCCTAGGCTACCCACTTTTGGATGAAGCAACACGAGCTAAACTCTTAGCAGAAGACGCAGAATAGTGAGTAATATCGTGCTCTAAAATCGTTAGAGGCAAGTCGAAGACTTGCTAGAGGAATATGCACCGTTGTACTTTTATGTGGGGATTTTTGAAACCTTAGGTTCAAAAATTAGTCAGCTAAATCCACTTTGATGAGACTGTTGGAAATCTTGATCAATTTAGTATTAGATTTCCATACAGACTCACAAAGTTAGTTAGCGACGTCCCCAGTACCTAAGGTGCATATCAAAAAAGATTGAAGAAAATGTAAAGGAAAAAACATGACAAAAAACTTATTAGTAGAACTCGGTCTTGAAGAATTACCAGCCTATGTTGTCACACCAAGTGAAAAACAACTAGGCGAAAAAATGGCAGCCTTCCTCAAGGAAAACCGCCTGTCTTTTGAAGCTATTCAAACCTTCTCAACACCCCGTCGTTTGGCTGTTCGTGTGACTGGTCTTGCAGACAAGCAATCTGATTTGACAGAAGATTTCAAGGGGCCAGCAAAGAAAATTGCCTTGGATAGTGATGGAAACTTCACCAAAGCAGCTCAAGGATTTGTTCGTGGAAAAGGCTTGACAGTTGAAGATATTGAATTCCGTGAAATCAAGGGTGAAGAATATGTCTATGTTACCAAGGAAGAAGTGGGTCAACCAGTTGAAGCCATTGTTCCTGGTGTCGTAGATGTCTTAAAATCCCTAGCTTTCCCTGTCAGCATGCACTGGGCTAACAACACCTTTGAATACATCCGCCCTGTTCACACTTTAACTGTTCTTTTAGATGAAGAAGAGTTTGATTTGGATTTCCTTGATATCAAGGGAGATCGTGTGAGCCGTGGTCATCGTTTCTTGGGACAAGAAACTAAGATTCAGTCAGCATTGAGCTACGAAGAAGACCTTCGTAAGCAGTTTGTAATCGCGGATCCACGTGAACGTGAGCAAATGATTGTTGACCAAATCAAAGAAATCGAGGCAAAACATGGTGTACGCATCGAAATTGATGCTGACTTACTGAACGAAGTTTTGAACTTGGTTGAATACCCAACTGCCTTTATGGGAAGTTTTGATGCCAAATACCTTGAAGTTCCAGAAGAAGTCTTGGTGACTTCGATGAAAGAACACCAACGTTACTTTGTTGTTCGTGATCAAGACGGTAAACTCTTACCAAACTTCATTTCAGTCCGTAACGGAAACGCAGAGCATTTGGAAAATGTCATCAAGGGTAATGAAAAAGTCTTGGTTGCGCGTTTGGAAGACGGAGAATTCTTCTGGCGTGAAGACCAAAAATTGGTGATTTCTGACCTTGTCGAAAAATTAAACCATGTGACCTTCCACGAAAAGATTGGTTCTCTTCGTGAACACATGATTCGTACTGGTCAGATCGCCATTCTCTTGGCAGAAAAGGCAGGCTTGTCAGTGGATGAAACGGTTGATCTAGCTCGTGCAGCAGCCATTTACAAGTTTGACTTGTTGACGGGTATGGTTGGTGAGTTTGATGAACTCCAAGGCATTATGGGTGAGAAATATGCTCTTCTTGCTGGAGAAACTCCAGCAGTTGCGGCTGCTATTCGTGAACACTACATGCCTACATCAGCTGACGGAGCTCTTCCAGAGAGTAAGGTGGGAGCCATTCTAGCCATTGCAGACAAATTGGATACGATTTTGAGTTTCTTCTCAGTGGGCTTGATTCCATCAGGTTCTAATGACCCTTATGCCCTTCGTCGTGCGACCCAAGGTGTAGTTCGTATCTTGGATGCCTTTGGTTGGCATATTGCTATGGATGAGTTGATCGATAGCCTTTACAGTTTGAAATTTGACAGCTTGACTTATGAAAATAAAGCAGAGGTTATGGACTTTATCAAGGCTCGTGTTGATAAGATGATGGGTTCTACTCTAAAAGATATCAAGGAAGCAGTTCTTGCAAGTTCAAACTTTGTCGTGGCGGATATGTTGGAAGTAGCAAGTGCTCTCGTAGAAGCAAGCAAGAAAGAAGATTTCAAATCGTCTGTCGAATCCCTCTCCCGTGCCTTCAACTTGGCGGATAAGGCAGAAGGTTTTGACACGGTTGATCCTGCCCTCTTTGAGAATGAAGAAGAAAAAGCTTTGGCGGAGGCAGTAGAATCATTAGTTTTATCAGGAACTGCAAGCCAGCAATTAGAACAACTCTTTGCGCTTAGTCCAGTTATTGATGCTTTCTTTGAGAATACCATGGTAATGGCTGAAGATCAGTCTATCCGTCAAAATCGTTTGGCAATCTTGTCACAATTAACCAAGAAAGCAGCTAAACTTGCACGTTTCAACCAAATTAATACTAAATAAACTCAGTCAAACGGACTGTATCTTATCACAAAGGAGAAAAAATGGATCCTAAAAAAATTGATCGTATTAACGAGCTTGCTAAAAAGAAAAAAACAGAAGGCTTAACTTCTGCTGAAAAAGTGGAACAAGCTAAACTTCGTGAGGAGTATATTGAAGGCTATCGTCGCTCTGTTCGTCACCACATTGAAGGAATCAAAATTGTCGACGAAGAAGGAAATGACGTCACACCAGAAAAACTACGCCAGGTACAACGTGAAAAAGGTTTGCACGGCCGTAGTTTAGATGATCCTAACTCATAAAACGAAAGGGGTTTGTAGATGATTTACAAGCCTCTTTTCTGTTGCAATTAAAAAGGAGCCAAGTGGCTCCTTTTTGATTTCTTAGTTACTTGCACCAGAAGTAGCGTCTGCGCCACCACCGTGGCCTCCAGCGTCCCCTGAATCAGAAGCGCCAGAAGTAGCATCAGCATCTCCATGTCCTCCAGCAGCAGGAGCAAATGGTCCGCTACCACCTACCAAACGTTGACCCGTTTCTTTTAGGTACCAGTCAAGCCATGGTTGGAAGTTAAAGACGATTTCATTGATACCAGCGTATGATCCATCAGGATAGTACATTGCTTGGTAGTTGTGAGTGTTGATAACACCTGCAGGAGATCCTGGAACGATTGTACGTACGTATTCTTGGTTTCCGTTGCGAAGTGTTCCGATAACCCACTCTACATTCTTCATACGTGCTGGTGGAAGAGAACCATGCACAGTTGACATACGGCTACCTGATTGAGGTGGTACACGTTTAGCAAACATGGTGTCTGGATCTTGGTGAGCGTTGTTGTAGTAGAGGAATTGGTTGTTATCGTCAGCGTATGTCAATTCAAATGGCATAGCTTTCAAGAACATATCGATTTGGTTAACTGTTAGAATACCGTGGTCTAATTTGACATAGGTATCACCAGAAACAGCTCCAGTGATTGCTGCAACTTTTTCTACCCATTCTGGATCATCAGGGTCAACTTCTGTAATGGTTGTAGCAATTGGTCTTCCACAATCCAAGTCTTCTGGTTCGATTGGTTTTGGTTTTTTCAATTTCGAAACGACTCCTACGTATTTAACAAAGTTATCTAAGCATGTTTCAAGGAATTTAACAGTTCCTTCGTTGGTGATGTTTCCATTGTTATCAAAAGCTTCTTTGGCTTTACCAAGAAGGAATTCATTACCTGGTAATGTGTAGGCATTGACACCTGGAGCGTCAAGGATCTTACGAAGGTGAACTTGGGCACGTGAAGTTCCTTGGTCGTAGTATGATGCACCCACAATCATAACAGGTTTGTTTTCAAATGGATGAACTTCGTATGAAAGCCATTCAAGAACAGATTTGAGAGAAGCTGAGATAGTGTGGTTGTGCTCAGGAGTGGCGATAATGACACCATCAGCACGTGTAATCTTGTTGTACAAGAATCGCAATTGGAAGCTTTCGTCCCATTTTTCGTCTTGGTTAAACATTGGAACTTCGTCGATTTCAAGGACTTCTAATTCAAATTTGAATTTAAAATTACGACGGATAAATTCCAAGAGTTTGCGGTTATATGATTGATCGTAGTTTGATCCAACAAGTCCAACAAATTTCATTCTTTCGGTCTCCTATCTTACAAATTTTCCCAGTCGAATTCTTCAGCATCTTTGCGAAGCAATTCTTGTGCATTGCGCAATTTCTCAGTAATCTTCACAAAGATACGGAAGTCATCAAAGATGGCATCCAATTTCTTGATAACATCAAGGTCAACCAAGTCACCACTTGGGTTAAATGATTGAAGAGAGTGAGAAAGCAAGAATTCATCTGGTAGAACATTTGCCTTGATTTCAGGAGCGTTCAAAATTTGACGAAGTTGCAATTGGGCACGAGATGAACCAAGTGTACCGTATGAAGCACCAGTAATCATGATTGGTTTGTTCAAAAGTGGGTAGATACCATAAGATAGCCAAGCAAGAGCGCTCATCAAAACTGCAGGGATAGAGTGGTCGTACTCAGGGGTACCGATGATGACACCATCGGATGCTTCAATTTTAGCTGCAATTTCAAGAATGTCAGCAGGAAGTTGCTTATCTGCTGGTTTGTTGAAAACAGGAATGTCCTTGATTTCAACAAGTTCAATTTCAGCTTTATCTGCAAAATGTTTTTGCATGTATTGGAGCAATTGGCGGTTTGTAGAACGTTTAGAGTTCGTTCCAACAATGGCAATAAGTTTTAGCATGAGATTTCCTTTCTCTTTTTACATAATACAATTTTGAAGGCCTGAAGAACAAGCAAGGCGTCCTTCTTTGTCGATGAGGATGGCTTCAATACCATCTATACTTTCGACTTGCCAGAGGATAGAAGCGCTTCGCTCTCCGAAAAGGCGTGTTGTCCATATCTCACCATCAACGGATTTATCAGAGATAATCGTTAGGCTAGCGAGATCGGTTTCGACAGGGAATCCTGTCTTACTATCAAAGATATGGTGATAGTCTTTTCCATCTACTGTCAGGTGGCGTTCATAGATACCTGAAGTGACAACGGATTTGTTAGAAGCAGGAATGGTTAGGAGATGATTGCCACGAGGATTTCGCGGATCTTGAATCCCAATCTGCCAGGCTTTCCCTTCTTTGGCTTGGTTATTCCCGATGGTGAGGATATTTCCTCCGAGATTGATCAAGGCAGAGGTGACACCGTGTGCTTTTAAATACTGGGCAACCTTATCTGCACTATAGCCCTTAGCTAAACAACCTAAATCAAGCTTCATTCCTTTCTTCTCTAAAAAGACAGTAGAGCTAGTCGGATCCAACTTGATAAAATGCGGGTCAACTAGTGGCAAGACAGCTTCGATTTCTTTAGAGTCTGGAAGCCGTGCATCTGCAAATCCGATTCGCCAGGTTTGAATCAAGGGACCAATACTGATATTTAGATGGCTAGACGGAGCTAGGCTATGCTCCAGTCCAAGAGCAATCAGTTCAAACAGGTCAGGATGAACCTTAACAGGTGCGATTCCAGCTTGGTAGTTGATTTCCATCAGTTCGGATTCTTGACTGTTGGCGTTAAAGCGGTATTCGAGTTCCTTGAGCAAATCAAAGGCTCCTTGAAGTAGGCAATCAGCCTGTTCATCTACTAATGAAATAGTGATAGTTGTTCCCATTAGTCGTTCAGAACGTGAACGAAGAGGCAAGCTACCAACTCCTTTCTTCTTCAGAGGAAATATTCAAGTTAGGTTAAATTTACGATAATTGAACCCCTTACATTTTATTCCCATGTTTCTAGCATAACATAAAGTCAGCGTTTTCACAAATAAATTTTAACAAAAAGTCAAGAAATATGCTCAAAAAATATAAAAAAAGGATAGAAACTCAAAAAAATAATATAATAAAACTTAAAATTGCTTAAAATAAGAGAATTCTAAGCAAATACCTTGTAAACGCTAACAGTAAATGTTATACTAGAAAGGTAAATTTTAAATTAAAGGTAGGAAATTTTCTATGAGTAAAATCGTTGTAGTTGGTGCTAACCACGCTGGTACAGCATGTATCAATACTATGTTGGACAATTTTGGACATGAAAATGAAATCGTTGTATTTGACCAAAACTCAAATATTTCATTCCTTGGTTGTGGAATGGCGCTTTGGATCGGGGAACAAATTGATGGTCCAGAAGGTCTCTTCTACTCTGATAAAGAAAAATTGGAAGCTAAGGGTGCAAAAGTTTACATGAACTCACCTGTTCTTTCAATCGACTATGACAATAAAGTTGTGACAGCAGAAGTTGAAGGTCAAGAACATAAAGAGTCTTATGACAAATTGATCTTTGCGACTGGTTCAACTCCAATCTTGCCTCCAATCGAAGGTGTTGAAATCGTTAAGGGCAACCGCGAATTCAAAGCAACACTTGAAAATGTTCAATTTGTTAAGTTGTACCAAAACGCAGAAGAAGTTATCGAAAAACTTGCTGACAAGAGCAAACACCTTGAGCGCATCGCAGTTGTTGGTGGTGGTTATATCGGTGTTGAACTTGCTGAAGCTTTCGAACGTCTTGGAAAAGAAGTTGTTCTTGTTGATATCGTAGACACTGTTTTGAACGGCTACTACGACAAAGACTTCAATCAAATGATGGCGAAGAACTTGGAAGACAACAACATCCGCTTGGCACTTGGTCAAACAGTAAAAGCTATCCAAGGTGATGGTAAAGTTGAACGCTTGGTAACAGACAAAGAAACATTTGATGTGGATATGGTTGTTCTTGCAGTTGGTTTCCGTCCAAACACAGCTCTTGCTGATGGTAAGATTGAACTCTTCCGTAACGGTGCCTTCCTTGTAGACAAGAAACAAGAAACATCAATTCCAGGTGTTTATGCAGTAGGTGACTGTGCGACTGTTTATGACAACGCTCGTAAAGACACTAGCTACATCGCGCTTGCTTCAAACGCTGTTCGTACTGGTATCGTTGGTGCTTACAACGCTTGTGGACACGAACTTGAAGGAATCGGTGTACAAGGATCAAACGGTATCTCAATCTACGGTCTTCACATGGTTTCAACTGGTTTGACTCTTGAAAAAGCTAAAGCTGCTGGTTACAACGCAACTGAAACAGGCTTTAACGATCTTCAAAAACCAGAATTTATGAAGCACGACAACCATGAAGTTGCCATCAAGATTGTCTTTGATAAAGACAGTCGCGAAATTCTTGGTGCTCAAATGGTATCACGTGATTCTGCTATCAGCATGGGAATTCATATGTTCTCACTTGCTATCCAAGAACATGTGACAATTGACAAGTTGGCTTTGACAGATCTATTCTTCTTGCCACACTTTAACAAACCTTATAACTACATCACAATGGCTGCACTTACAGCTGAAAAATAAAAATTGATGAACTATCTGGCCTTAACTGAAGGTCAGATAGTTTTTTCTTGTTTCTGTCCCCATACAATCCAGCTTATTTCATCTTGTTCTTCTCCTATTTCTAGCTTAAAATAAAACTGTAGCTACCAATACAAATGATGAGGATTAAGAAATGACTGAAAATCGTTATGAACTAAATAAAAATTTGGCACAGATGCTCAAGGGCGGTGTTATCATGGATGTGCAGAACCCTGAACAGGCTCGGATTGCGGAAGCTGCTGGTGCGGCAGCTGTCATGGCCTTGGAGCGGATTCCAGCTGATATACGCGCAGTTGGTGGGGTTTCCCGTATGAGTGATCCAAAGATGATTAAGGAAATCCAAGAAGCAGTCAGCATTCCAGTTATGGCCAAGGTTAGAATTGGACATTTTGTAGAAGCTCAGATTTTAGAGGCTATTGAGATCGACTATATCGATGAGAGTGAAGTGCTGTCTCCAGCTGACGACCGTTTCCATGTGGATAAGAAAGAATTCCAAGTTCCTTTTGTCTGTGGGGCTAAGGACTTGGGTGAAGCCTTGCGTCGTATCGCTGAGGGAGCTTCTATGATTCGCACAAAAGGAGAACCCGGTACAGGAGACATTATTCAAGCCGTTCGCCATATGCGTATGATGAATCAGGAAATTCGCCGCATTCAAAACCTACGTGAAGACGAGCTCTATGTTGCTGCCAAAGACTTGCAAGTCCCTATTGAATTGGTTCAGTATGTCCATGAACATGGAAAATTGCCAGTTGTAAACTTTGCAGCTGGAGGCGTTGCAACGCCAGCAGATGCGGCCTTGATGATGCAACTGGGGGCAGAAGGTGTTTTTGTTGGATCAGGTATTTTCAAGTCAGGAGATCCTGTTAAACGAGCAAGTGCTATTGTCAAAGCCGTAACCAACTACCAAAATCCTCAAATTCTGGCTCAAATCTCTGAAGACCTAGGGGAAGCCATGGTTGGTATTAATGAGAATGAAATCCAAATTCTTATGGCAGAGCGAGGAAAATAGATGAAAATCGGAATACTAGCCTTGCAAGGCGCCTTTGCAGAACATGCAAAAGTGCTAGAAAAGTTAGGTGTTGTTAGTGTACAAATCAGAAATTTAGAGGATTTTCAACAATATCAGAGTGACTTGGCGGGTTTGATATTACCTGGCGGTGAGTCTACAACTATGGGAAAGCTCTTGCGCGACCAGCAGATGCTGCATCCCATCCGAGAAGTCATTCTATCTGGATTACCTGTTTTTGGGACCTGTGCAGGCTTGATTTTGCTGGCTAAGGAAATCACTTCTCAGGAAGAAAGTCATCTTGGAACCATGGATATAGTGGTTGAGCGCAATGCTTATGGGCGCCAACTAGGAAGCTTCTATACAGAGGCAGAATGTAAGGGAGTTGGCAAGATTCCAATGACCTTTATCCGCGGACCAATTATTAGCAGTGTTGGAGAGGGTGTAGAAATCCTAGCAACAGTTGATGATCAAATTGTTGCAGCTCAAGAAAAAAATATGCTAGTAACCTCTTTTCATCCTGAGTTAACAGATGATGTTCGCTTGCACCAGTATTTTATCAATATGTGTAAAGAAAAAAGTTGAGAAAAGATTCTCAACTTTTTTACATGTAATAAACAATCGCGATGTATTGGAGTGCAGATGCTGCTAGGATAAAGAGATGCCAAATCATGTGAAAATAAGGTTTTTTCTTAGCGTAAAACCCAGCTCCAACTGTATAACAGAGTCCGCCAGTTACCATGAGACTCCAAAAGATGGGCGTTGTTTGACTGATAATGGCAGGAATGATTGCCAGAACCAACCAGCCCATAATCAGGTAAAGGGCAAGGCTGAATTTCTCATTGACCTTTTTAGCAAAGATTTTATAGAGGATGCCGAAAATGGTTGTTCCCCACTGAATGGCAATGATCAGATAGCCAAACCAGTTATTCATCAAAGTCAATACGACTGGCGTATAAGATCCTGCGATAGCCACATAAATCATAGAGTGGTCGATGATTCGCAAGACGTATTTGTGGGTCGAACCATAGGCCATAGAGTGATATATGGTTGACGAGAGGAACATGAGAAAGAGACTGATAACAAAGATAGAAACACCAAAAGATGATAAAAATCCGTGTGCTTCATAACTATAGGTGGATGAAATGGGGAGTAAGATGAGCATAATAACCGCACCCACAGCATGGGTCACGCTATTAGCAATTTCCTCTCCAAAACTGAGTTTTTTACTGAGCTTTAGGCTGGTGTTCATTGGATTTCCTCCTCTTCTTTGATAAGGATTAAGTCTAGAGTTTGATGATAGAGTTTAACCGTTTGACAGCTGGTTTGGATAATAGGATTTTCTGGATCAATCCCATGGTTCATGTAGTCCACAAAAGCATCGTAGAGCTGGTCTGAGCTTGCTTGAGTTTGTAGACTATTCAGTGTCTGAGCGATTTCTTGGATCGAAAAGACAGACTTGAGAGTAGTGATGGCAATCAAACGGGCAATCTGTTTGCGTTGGTATTTTTTCTTGTCAGGCTTTGTCAGGTAACCATGTTTGACATAGTTATTGACCATAGATGCGGTCAAGCCCTTTTCTTTATCTGGAGAGATAGGGGCACAGACTTGATTGACATAAAGCAAAACCTGATCCAGATAGAGGTCGATGTTTGGAATGTCTTCCCATTTTGGGTAGGAAAAGATAGAATTCATTTCCAACTCCTTTTTATCTAGTTTTAATAACTAGATTATAAAATAATAAAAAACAAAAGTCAAGTTTCAACTGCTTGTAGAAAGCTTTAAATTATGCTATGATGAGAGAAACTAGTTAGAAATGAGGGGAAGAGATGGAGATTCGTTTAGCTTTTCCAAACGAAGTAGATGCGATTATGCAGGTGATGGAGGATGCCAAAAAGTGTTTAGCCAAGTCTGGTAGTGACCAGTGGCAAAATGACTATCCAAATGCCGACATCATTATTGATGATATCATCTCTGGTCAAGCCTATGTGGCCTTGGAAGAGGGAGAACTGTTAGCCTATGCTGCTGTGACCAAGAGCCCAGAGGAAGCCTATGAAGCCATTTATGAAGGAAGTTGGCATGGGGAAGAATCAGAATATCTGGTCTTTCACCGTATCGCTGTGGCAGCAGATGTCCAAGGGCAGGGAGTTGCTCAGACTTTCCTAGAAGGCTTGATTGAAGGATTTGATTACCTAGATTTTCGTTCAGATACGCATGTACAAAACAAGGCCATGCAGCATATCTTTGAAAAACTCGGTTTTAAACAGGTTGGTAAGGTTCCAGTTGATGGCGAACGCTTGGCCTATCAAAAATTGAAGAAATAATGCAAAAGAAGTACGTAAAAATGCTCTACTTTTCGCCCATAGGAACCTTGTCTTTGGTTGCTGACGAGCAATATCTGTATGGCATTTGGGTGCAGGAGCAGAAGCATTTTGAGAGGGGGATAGGAGATGAAACAATAGAAGAAGTTGTTAGTCATCCCATTTTAGACCCAGTTATTACTTGCTTAGATGCTTACTTTAAAGGCAAGTCTCAGAATTTATCCAACTTGCCCTTGGCTCCAATCGGAACGGATTTTGAAAAGAGAGTTTGGTCCTATTTACAGGAAATTCCTTATGGTCAAACAGTGACCTATGGACAAATAGCTCAAGACCTACAAGTGGCTTCTGCTCAAGCAATTGGCGGAGCGGTAGGACGCAATCCTTGGTCTATCCTAGTACCTTGTCATCGGGTGCTGGGAGCAGGCAAGCGTCTGATAGGTTATGCTGCAGGAGTGGAAAAGAAAGCTTGGCTCTTGGAGCATGAAGGCGCAGATTTTAAAGATATAAAATAGAAAGTGAAAGACATGTTAGAATTTATCGAATATCCAAAATGTTCAACTTGTAAAAAAGCAAAACAAGAATTAAACCAACTCGGTGTGGACTATAAAGCCATCCATATCGTTGAAGAAACACCTAGCCAAGAAGTCATTTTAAACTGGCTAGAAACCTCGGGTTTTGAGTTGAAGCAATTTTTCAACACCAGTGGGATCAAATACCGTGAATTGGGGCTGAAAGATAAGGTAGGAAGTCTGTCAAACCAAGAAGCAGCTGAGTTGCTAGCAAGCGACGGTATGTTGTTAAAACGCCCCATTTTAGTAGAAAATGGAACTGTTAAGCAAATCGGTTATCGAAAAGCTTATGAAGAATTGGGATTGAAATAGTTTTTATCTATCTCTTTGATAGATAAAATATATAACCTCCCTGTTTCAAAGTATGATAAACTAGTAGGTAGACAAAGTCTGTACCTGACCGTAGCAAATAATTTCATTGACGGCAAAAGTATGGTAGAATGAATCATTATCAGGAGAGGATGTTTTTATGAATGTTACAACGATTTTAGCATCAGATTGGTACCAAAACTTGATGCAATTGATTCCGGATGGCAAGCTTTTTAGCTTGCGTTCGGTCTTTGATGGAATCCCGAGAATTGTCCAACAACTTCCAATAACGATTATGTTGACCATTGGTGGTGCTCTTTTTGGCTTGGTTTTGGCGCTTCTTTTTGCCATTGTGAAGATCAATCGTGTCAAAATTTTATATCCCTTGCAGGCCTTCTTTGTTAGTTTCTTAAAAGGGACACCGATTTTGGTGCAACTCATGTTGACCTACTACGGAATTCCTTTGGCTTTGAAAGCTCTCAATCAGCAATGGGGAACTGGTTTCAATATCAATGCGATTCCAGCCGCTGCTTTTGCGATTGTCGCCTTTGCTTTCAATGAAGCAGCTTATGCGAGTGAAACCATTCGTGCAGCCATTCTCTCAGTCAATCCTGGTGAGATTGAGGCGGCACGCAGTCTGGGTATGACCCGAGCACAAGTTTATCGTCGCGTAATTATTCCAAATGCAGCCGTTGTGGCAACTCCAACCTTAATCAATTCCCTCATCGGCTTGACCAAAGGAACTTCCCTAGCCTTTAGTGCGGGTGTTGTGGAAGTATTTGCCCAAGCTCAGATTCTGGGTGGAGCTGATTATCGTTACTTTGAGCGCTTCATCTCCGTTGCCCTTGTTTATTGGGTAGTCAATATCGGAATTGAAAGCCTCGGTCGTTTCATCGAGAGAAAAATGGCTATTTCTGCACCCGATACAGTGCAAACAGATGTGAAAGGAGACCTTCGTTAATGATTAAGATTTCGAATTTAAGCAAATCCTTTTCAGGACAGACTGTCTTGGATCATCTGGACTTAGATATTCAAAAAGGGGAAGTTGTAGCCTTGATTGGTTCTTCAGGAGCTGGAAAATCAACTTTTCTTCGTAGTCTCAATTATCTTGAAACTCCTGACAGTGGATCAATTCAGATTGATGATTTCTCAGTTGATTTTTCTAAAATCACTCAGGAAGAAATCCTGGCCCTACGCCGCAAGCTGTCCATGGTTTTCCAACAGTTTAATTTGTTTGAACGCCGAACAGCACTTGATAATGTAAAAGAAGGCTTGGTTGTTGTCAAGAAATTGTCTGACCAAGAAGCGACTAAGATTGCCAAGGAAGAGTTGGCTAAGGTTGGGCTTTCTGACCGTGAGAACCATTACCCTAGACATTTATCAGGTGGACAGAAGCAACGGGTTGCCTTGGCGCGTGCTCTTGCCATGAAACCAGATGTCTTACTCTTGGACGAACCAACTTCAGCCCTTGACCCAGAATTGGTTGGTGAAGTAGAGAAGTCTATTGCAGATGCTGCTAAGTCAGGTCAAACCATGATTTTGGTTAGTCATGACATGTCCTTTGTAGCTCAAGTTGCGGATAAGATTCTCTTCCTAGATAAGGGGAAAATCATTGAGTCTGGAACACCGGATGAGATTATCCACCATCCTAAAGAAGAGCGAACAAAAGAATTCTTCGCTAGTTACAAACGGACTTATATTTGATATAATAGATAAAGAAAAACTCAGTTAGCTGGACTAGCTGAGTTTACTCTTTAAAAAAGATAGAAATGAGAGAAATCATGCTACTGCAACTATTTTCTTTATATTTCGAGAGTTTGATCTTGACCACCATCCTCGTCCTGATTTTTTTAGGGATTTGGATTGGACTGAGAGCCATGTCGGGAGTTGATAAGACAGCCAAGGCTCGCCAAGCCCATCTCTATGATATGATTATGATTGGTGTTTTGGTTGTTCCAGTATTATCCTTTGCGGTTATGAGTTTAATTCTTGTTTTCAAGGCATAATCCTTGCGTGATTGACAAGAAAGAGTTAGAATAAAGATAGTTACAACAAGAAAGAAGGAAACTATATGTACGATACTATTATTATCGGTGCTGGACCTGCAGGTATGACTGCAGCCTTGTATGCTGCTCGAAGCAATCTGAAAGTAGCCTTGATTGAAGGTGGTCTGCCAGGTGGTCAGATGAATAATACATCTGATATTGAAAATTACCCTGGATACGCTAATATTAGTGGGCCAGAATTGGCAGAAAAGATGTTTGAACCGCTTGAAAATCTTGGTGTTGAGCACATTTATGGTTATGTTGAAAATGTCGAAGACCATGGTGATTTTAAGAAAGTGATGACTGATGACCAAACATATGAAACACGTACAGTGATCGTAGCAACTGGTTCTAAACACCGTCCTTTGGGAGTACCTGGAGAAGAAGAACTGAACAGTCGTGGTGTTTCTTACTGTGCCGTGTGTGATGGTGCTTTCTTCCGTGACCAAGATTTGTTGGTAGTTGGTGGTGGAGATTCAGCTGTCGAAGAAGCTATTTTCTTGACTCGCTTTGCCAAGACTGTTACCATTGTTCACCGTCGTGACCAACTTCGTGCTCAAAAGGTTTTACAAGACCGCGCTTTTGCGAATGAGAAAATCAGCTTTATATGGGATTCTGTAGTCAAGGAAATCAAGGGAGAAAACCGAGTAGAATCGGTCGTCTTTGAAAATGTGAAAACAGGTCAAGTGACAGAGCAAGCCTTTGGTGGTGTCTTTATCTATGTTGGTTTGGACCCTCTTAGCGATTTTGTTAAAGAATTGAATATCCAAGATCAGGCAGGTTGGATTGTGACAGATAACCACATGAAAACTGCAGTTGACGGTATCTTTGCAGTTGGAGATGTTCGCTTGAAAGACCTTCGCCAAGTAACAACAGCGGTTGGAGATGGGGCTATTGCTGGTCAAGAAGCCTATAAATTTATCACAGAACATAGTTAATCATAAAAAAAGTGGCTCTTTGTCAACTGTAGTGGGTTGAATAAAAGCTAAGATCTAGAAAGGACGAAATTTGTCCTTTCTTTTTTGAT
>NZ_JALDVV010000021.1:0-17347 GCF_023110375.1 Streptococcus mitis
ATCAAAAAAGAAAGGACAAATTTCGTCCTTTCTAGATCTTAGCTTTTATTCAACCCACTACAGTTGACAAAGAGCCCCTTTTTATTTAGCCTCGTACCAGGTTGCCCCTTCATTTTCATCTGCGATAAGGGGAACACTGAGTTGAATGGCTTCTTCCATGGTTTGTTTGACCAATTTTTTCATCTCTGCCAATTCAGATTTAGGAACTTCAAGAACGATTTCATCGTGCACTTGCAACAGCATCTTAGTCTGATAACCACCTGCAACCAAGGCTTTATCCAGCTGAATCATGGCAATCTTGAGAATATCTGCCGCCGATCCTTGGATAGGAGAGTTGATAGCTGTCCGCTCCGCAAAACCACGAATGTTGAAGTTGCGCGAATTGATATCTGGCAACTCACGACGACGCTTAAAGAGGGTCTCTACATAGCCCTTATCACGCGCCTCACGCACCACTTCATCCATGTAGTTTTTAATACCTGGGAAGCGTTCAAAGTAGGTATCAATGTAGGCTTTGGCCTCCTTACGGCTAATGCCCAAATTATTAGACAAGCCAAAGTCTGAAATTCCATAAACCACTCCAAAGTTGACAGCCTTGGCATTGCGACGGTCGTTTGCAGTCACATCCTCAGGACGCTCAATGCCAAAGACCCGCATGGCTGTCGAAGTATGGATATCTGCTCCCTCTTGGAAAGCCTTTATCAAGTGCTCATCCTTAGAAATATGCGCCAAAACACGCAATTCAATCTGTGAATAGTCCGAGCTGAGAAGGACGCTATCCTCCCACTCTGGTACAAAAGCCTTCCGAATAAGACGCCCCTGCTCCAAACGCACAGGAATATTTTGCAAATTTGGATCCACACTAGACAAACGCCCAGTCTGGGTCAAATCCTGCACATAGCGAGTATGAATCTTGCCATCAGCCAAAATCCAGTCCTGCAAACCAATCACATAAGTAGATTGAATCTTAGCAATCTGACGATAGTCTAGGATTTTCTTAACAACCGGAGTAATAGGAGCTAAACGCTCCAAGACATCCACCGCTGTCGAATAACCTGTCTTGGTTTTCTTAGTGTACTCTAGAGGAAGTCCCAATTTTTCAAAGAGAAGGACACCCAACTGCTTAGGCGAGTTGATATTAAACTCCTCACCAGCCAGTTCATAAATCTCCTGAGTCAGTTTTTCAATGACAAGCTCATTTTCAGCCTGCATCTCAAGTAAGGTCTCTTTCTTGACCGTAATACCAGCAATTTCCATCTTGGCAAGAACAAAAGCCAGAGGTTGCTCCATATCATAAAGAAGCCCTAATTGCCCATTTTCGCTAAGTTTTTCAAGCAAAATAGGCTCAGTCTCAACCAAAACAGCAAGCTTACGTGCCAAATGTTCTAAGAATTTCTCGCGTTCAGGAATGGCCTTCTTGACTCCCTTACCATAGAAAGTCTCATCATCAACCAAATAAGTCTGACCATAAAGACTAGCAATAGTCGCAATTTCATTGTCCTCCACAGTCGAAAGGAGATATTTAGCCAAACGGCTATCAAAAGCAGGCGCCTGCAAATCCACACCAAAACGATTCAAGAGAACTTTAGCCTTCTTAAAGTCATAAACTCTCAGAGGTGTTTTTTCTAAAAAGTCCTTGAAAATCGGCTCTTGCAAAAGTTCAAGCTTGTCTGTAGCATAGAGCTTTTCCCCACAAGACCAGGCGAAACCAACCAAATCATCCGCATGGTAATTCTCACCAAAAAGCTCAAAATGGAAGATAGACTCTTCACTCAGCATATCTTGACTAATTTGGTCAACGATAGTAAAATCCAAACTCTCAGCCACATCAGCTGACGACACATTTAAAGCCTGTTTGAGCTGTTTGAAGCCCATCTCATCGTAGAATTTTCCAAGATTTTCCACATCTGGACCGCTATAGACCAAATCCTTTAAACCAAGCTCAATCGGTGCCTTGGTATCAATGGTCGCTAGTGTTTTAGACAAAAAGGCCTGTTCCTTATCATTGATGAGATTTTCCTTCATTTTAGAAGCCTTCATCCTATCGATATTTTCATAAATTCCCTCAAGCGAACCATGCTCCAGCAAGAGCTTGATACCCGTCTTTTCACCGATTTTGGTTACTCCAGGGATATTATCCGACTTATCACCCATGAGCGCCTTGAGATCGATAAACTGAGTCGGTGTAATGCCCATCTTTTCCATGAGATAGTCTGGCGTAAAGGCCTCAAACTCAGCCACACCTTTCTTGGAAATTTCAACCACCGTATGCTCATCCGTCAGCTGAATCAAGTCCTTGTCCCCACTGACAATGGTAATATCAAAACCATCTTGCTCAGCTAACTTATCCAGTGTCCCAATAATGTCATCCGCCTCATACTGAGCCAACTCATAGTGACGAATCCCCATATGATCCAGTAACTCACGAATGAAGGGAAATTGCTCACGAAACTCATCCGGAGTCTTAGCCCTACCACCCTTATAATCTGCATACATCTCTGTCCGGAAGGTCGTCTTTCCCGCATCAAAAGCCGCCAAAATATGACTCGGCTCAACCCGCTCCAACAAATGGCTCAACATCAACTGAAAACCATAAATCGCATTGGTATGCAAACCAGCCGCATTCTTAAAACGGTCCAACTGCTGATAGAGGGCAAAAAACGCCCGAAAAGCAACAGAAGACCCATCAATCAATAATAATTTTTTCTTATCCATACACCCATTATAAAGGAAAGCAGGGAAAAATACCATTGGGAAGAGCCAGACCGAGTATTTTTCATCCTTTTTCCGAATAAATAGATAGAGCCAGAGAATCCAGTAAACCTAGATTTGAAAATGTGCTATAATGAAAGGAGAAAGAATATGGCATTACGTCATCCAGGCATCAGCCCGACCAATGATTTGGTTGCTAAGAAAATCTTTAGCAATCCAGAAATCACTTGTCAATTTATTCGCGATATACTGGACTTGCCAGCCAAAAATGTGACCATTTTGGAGGGAAGTAACATTCACGTCTTGCCTTCCCTACCGTACTCGGCACAGGATTTCTATACCAGTATAGATGTTTTAGCAGAGTTGGACAATGGCACGCAAGTAATCATTAAAATTCAGGTGCATCATCAGAACTTTTTCATTAATCGTTTATGGGCTTACCTGTGCAGTCAGGTCAATCAAAACCTAGAAAAAACTCGTCAGCAAGAGGGCAATACTCACCAGAGCTATAAACATATCGCACCAGTATACGCTATCGCAATCGTGGATAGCAACTACTTCTCAGATGACTTGGCTTTTCATAGCTTTAGTATGCGTGAGGATACGACAGGTGAGGTTTTAACAATTACAAACAACGGTCAGGAAAACCATCTAGTCAAGATGGCATTCTTGGAACTAAAAAAATACAGAGAAACCAGCAAAGACAAGATTCGCAAGCCGTGGTTGGAGTTTTTCGGGAATAAGCCCTTTACCCAACAACCCGAGCGAGCCATCAGTCAGGCAGACCAACTGCTGGACTACAAGAGCTGGTCCGAGGAGGACAGGAAAATGTTTAGTGAACAACGCAGACGCGAAGAACAAGCCTTGTTAGCACAGGACTATGCCTTGGAACAAGCTGAAGAAAAAGGCTTAGAGCGTGGGAAAGTTGAAGGAAGGGAAGAAGGGAAACTTTTTGCCTTCTTAGACATGGTTCGCCAAGGTCTCCTGACTTCCGAGGTTGCCAGCCAGCAGTTGGGCATGACAGTCGCTGAATTTGAGGCGTTGTTATAAGTTTATAGAAGTATTTTAGCAGTCACGGCGTACTTTTATAAATTCAATCCACTATAATTCCAACTAGATCGTTTAAAACGACTATTGGAGAGCACTTGACTAAATTTATAGTTCATACCTCTATTTTATCATTTTTTGTTTCGCAGGAAGTCTAATGAAATTCTATGTTTGTGACCTATATAGTCATAAATTCAATTAATTGATAGCTTTTAAAAAACATATAAAAACTAAGTCATATTATTACTAAATGACTTAGTTTTTATATGTTTGTAAGGAAATAATTAAATTGTAACAACAAAAGTTAATTTTTACTTGTTAAAACATTATTCCAACTAATAAAGTCATTGAATGAGATTGAATAATTAGTATGTTTGCCTTCACTCTTTAATTCTTCTATTTTAGAAGTTATTATAGAGCGTAAGCTCTGACTAATATTTCGATTCTTAAATGCGTGTAATTTGGCAGTCTCATCCAATGTAATAGTATACGACTTGCTACAATCAATAAATGATGGTACTCTAAATCCATTGTTAGTTTGATCATCATTTATAATTAACACAATTTCTGGATTACTGGAACCATCAGGAGAATAAACTCTGTTTTCTTTACCGAAAATACTAGAAATAGAATAAAATTCAATACTCGAATTGGCAATATAATTACCGACAAACAATTGATGAGGTACTATAGTCCCTGTAGGGTCATTTGGAAATTTTACTCGCGCAATAAATATATCCATTTATGAAAACACCAACTCTCCATCCAATATTTCTAAAAAGATTGGGAATTCTGTTGCCCCCACCTGCTGAAGTACTTTCAAATAATCTTCCGATGTCAAATCAATATCATCGTAGTATAGATATGTATTTCCGTTAATAACTTCTTTGTGTAGATTTTCCAAATCAACTGTCTGATAGACTGAGTATAAATTTTTCATATAAGCAATGATTGATGAATTCAATTTTTGAAAGTCTAAACATTCATTTCGAGATGCATCTCTCCAAATGTTGTGTAGATGCGTTTCCTCACTTAGCTCGTTAGATGTTTTATTTCCATAAATAAAATTAACAATTTGAATAATTGTTTTTTCTTTATCAGAGACTATATTTGTCTCACACTCGCTATTAGAGATCAAATCATTGTATCTAAATTCTTTATAAACATCCCTAATAACCGGACCATTATCCCAACGCTCGAAAGAATTGTTAATTAGATTTTCTTTAAATACTGAAAAGTACATTAAGCTAGAGAAATATAGTAATTTATTAAGCTTCAAATTGTTATCATAATTCCCAACTCTTAGATCAGGATTGATTGAAAGAACATATTTGGCTAAAACCATTGTATCTATCATTCTCTGAACCTCCTTTAAATTTTTTGATCTATTTTAAATAGATCGTAAATTTGTAAAAACACCAATACCGCATTCACTCTTTATTTCTTCGGAATTGTATCATATACCTGTTTCAAATATATAGTTTTTTTAACATTTTGTCAATTATTTTATCTATTTTGGTTTTAGATATTATGATATAAAGTTGTAAGAGAACTACATACAATAACATTTATTTAGTTGTATAGGTCAAAAAATCTACAGAGCAATTTCATTATTACATATGCTATGATTTACTTTAGTTATCTCAGAATTATGGTAATGAGCTATTGATGTGGAAATGGTTTTCGAAAACAAGAATCTAAGCCGACAGAAGCGAGATGGACTAAAAGTCACATAACAAAAAACTAGGAGAAAAATCTCCTAGCTACAGAAATAAATTCAAACTACACCCACTCACCATTAGCATTTACATAGTAACCGTTAACTGTAGTGCTTACTGCAAGGGCACCTGAACTATAGGCATAGTACCATTTACCACCTACTTGGAACCAACCAGTTACCATAGCACCTGAGCCTTTAAGGTAATACCAAGTACCACCAACTTTAGCCCAGCCAGTTTCCATAGCACCTGAACTGTTTAGGTAGTACCAAGTACCACCATCTTGCAACCAGCCAGTTTCCATAGCACCTGAACCATTTAGAAAGTACCATTTGTTACCATCTTTGATCCACCATTTTTGCATCACGCCTTCAGCATTAAAGTAGTACCATTTACCACCGTCTTTAAGCCAGCCAGTTTGACGTTTACCTTCTTTATTAACATAAATCCATTGATTATCAACTTTATTCCAGCCAGCTTTTGTATTAGAATCATCTGTCAAGAAGTAGGTTTTACCATCAACAGTGATTTCACCGAACTTACGTTCACCTTCTTCAGTAACATAGTAATACTTGTCGTCAGCACCTTTGATAAGGCCTGTCTTACGGTCACCTTCTGCAGTGATGTAATACCATTTACCAGCGCTATCTTTTACAATACCTGACTTGGTTGTGCCATCTTCAGCAAAGAAATACCATTTAGTACCTACCTTATGAGCTCCAGTTGTCATAACACCGTCTTTGACAAAATAAGTTTTTCCATTTTCAGAGATAATCTCTGTCTTACGAGCTCCATCTGACACAAAATAATAGGTTTTTTCTCCTACTTTAATGAAACCAGTTTTCTTAACACCTTGTCCGTCTAGATAGTAACGTTCAGATGTGTTTTCAATGACACCACGTGCCATAACACCTTCACTATCAAAGTAGTAAGTTTTACCATCGACACTTGCCCAACCTTTTACTGGGTTACCTTTATAGTAAAGATAACGGTTTCCTGCTGACTCACGCCATTTTACGTCCTTGTCAGATGTTTTATATCCCTGAGTATTTAACTCACTCACTGGAGCATCTGGATCATTTGCATGATCTTCAATTTTTGTTCCTTTTTCAACAAACAAATAGTATTTTCTTCCACCTTCAACATAGGCACGTTGAAATTCAAAGCCTTCAATTGTCGAATGTTTAGAGATCGGCTGGTTACCGTCTTCATAAAAAACTGTCTTACGTTCTTGTGAACGACCATTAATCACTGTGACCCACTCAGTTCTATAAACAACTTCTTCAGCACTTACTGAACTAGCAGTTGTAGCAGAATAACTTGTCAAAACTACTCCACTTGCCATTGTGACACTAGCAAGAGCTAGAGCTAAAGCTTTTTTATTTTTCATGTAAAGATTCTCCATTCTTAAAATTTAGCTACTATGCTTCTCTTTATTGTATCTTATTTTTACAAAAATTCTAAGAAAAACTGAACTTTTTATGAAAAAAATAAAAAGCAGAAGAAATCTTCTACTTTTTTGATTAAACTAGATTATTTAACCCATTCACCGTTTCCGTTTACAGTGTAACCACCCACAGTAGTGTTAACTGACAATGCACCTGAACCGTCAACGTGGTACCATTTATCTTTTACTTGGAACCATTGGCTAGCTTTCATAGCACCTGATGCTTCAAGGAAGTACCATTTACCACCGTCAAGCAACCAACCTGTTTGCATTTCGCCTGAACCGTTTAGGTAGTACCAAGTGTTACCATCTTTAACCCACCATTTTTGCATTACGCCTTCAGCGTTAAAGAAGTACCATTTACCATCAATTTGTTTCCAGCTAGTAGCTTTTGTTCCTTTTTCATCAAGGACATAGCTCCATTGACCTTTAGTATCTTTAACCCATCCTTTAGCAACTTGAGTACCTTGGTTAGCTTGGTCTTCACTGATACGAGTATTACCAGGTTTATTGTCTTCTACTCCATCAACATCGTTATAGTATTTACCCTCTGCAATTGCAGTAGCACGATATTGCTCTTGCAATTTTTGAACGTAACGATTTTTTACTTTACTGTAAATATCTGCAAATGTTTGATTTGATTTTTCTTTCGCTGCTGCAATGTTTGCTTCTAAAGCTGCTTTTTTATCAGAAAAATCATGTCCTGAATAGCCTGAATATAAGAAATCTTGTAATGCTTTCTCTGCATCTGCTAATGATTTGTTACCTTGTTCTTTAAATTGGCGCTCAGCGTCAGTGCGAATTTCAGAATCATGGAAGGCTACTTGACGGTTAGCTTCTTCAGCAATATCGCGTTCAGAAACATATTTCTTTTGAAGCAATTGGTTAGTTGAAGCTGGGTTCTCACCATTTGCAAAAACAGGTGCAACTGTAAATACAGCAAGTGCTGCTGCGCTTGTCAATAAAACTTTTTTCATCGTTTTATCTCCTTCATTTTTTATTATATATTTTTTCGTAAGACTATCTTACTACCATACAGTATATAAATATTTGCAGGATTTGTCAAGGGTTTTCTTCTAGTTTTTAAAGTTTTTACCCATTTTTAGAAAAAAAGTGAAAAAAACATTTTTGTGAGAAAAATACCCGTCAAATACCGCATTTTTCAAGTGAAAATCTCACAAACTTATAATCCTTGAGTAAAATCATTCATATCTAATCCACATAGACAGTTGGACAGAACTCACGTCTATGGTATTATCTTATAAACACTTCTAAATGTCAAGTAAAAATGGCAAGTTTATTGATAAGAACTTGCCATTTCATCAACTTTCTACTATTTAAAATATGACCTTATAGCAAGGCCTCAAACTCTGCGACCGTCATGCCTAATTGCTGACTGGCTACCTCTGGTGTCAGAAGATTTTGTCGAACCATGTCTAGGAAAGCAAAGAGTTTTCCTTCTTCCCTTCCTTCAACTTTCCCACGCTCCAGTCCCTGTTCAATCCCCTCAGCTCGTCCACGCTCTAAACCTTTTTCAATACCTTGTTCAATACCTTGTTCCAGCCCCTCTGCCCTAGCTGTCTCCAAGGCATAGTCCTGTGCTAACAAGGCTTGTTCTTCTCTCATACGTAGTTGACTAAACATTTTCCTGTCCTCCTCGGACCAGCTCTTGTAGTCCAGCAGTTGGTCTGCTTGACTGATGACTCGCTCGGGTTGTTGGGTAAAGGGTTTATTCCCGAAAAACTCCAACCATGGCTTGCGAACCTTGTCTTTGCTGGTTTCTCTATATTTTTTTAATTCCAAGAATGCCATCTTGACCAGATGATTTTCTTGTCCATTATTGGTGATAGTTAAGACCTCACCTGTCATGTCTTCACGCATACTAAAGCTATGAAAAGCTAAATCATCTGAGAAGTAATTACTATCCACAATTGCGATAGCGTATACTGGTGCGATGTGTTTGTAACTCTGGTGTGTATCACCTTCACGTTGGCGAATTTTTTCTAGGTTTTGATTAACCTGACTGCACAGGTAAGCCCATAAACGATTAATGAAAAAATTCTGATGATGAACTTGGATTTCGATAATAACCTGCGTGCCATTGTCCAACTCTGCCAAAACATCTATACTGGTATAGAAATCCTGCGCTGAATAAGGCAGGGAAGGCAAGACGTGAATATTGCTTCCCTCCAAAATGGTCACATTTTTGGCTGGCAAATCCAGCATATCGCGGATAAATTGACAAGTGATTTCTGGATTACTAAAGATTTTCTCAGCAACCAAATCATTGGTTGGGCTGATGCCCGGATGTCTTAGAATCATCCTCTTCCTCCTTTTATTATACCACAGTTTTAAATCTAGGTTTCCTAGATTCTCTGGCTCTATCTATTTATTCGGAAAAGAGATGAAAAAAACCTGAGAATTATCTCAGGCTTGAGCATTAAATCTTTTTCTCAATACTGAAAAGTGGAGAAAGTGGGCGTTTTTCATGGATACGTACAATAGCATCACCTAGGAGATGAGCGATTGAAATTTGCTCAATCTTATCGATCAAACGCTCTTCTGGCAGATAGATGGTATCCAAAACAACCAATTTCTTAATAGCTGATTTTTGGATATTATCCATAGCAGGGCCAGAAAGAACTGGGTGCGTACAGCTTGCATAGACTTCAACAGCACCAGCTTCCGCAAGTGCATCTGCCGCATGACAAATCGTTCCAGCAGTATCAATCATATCATCAATCAAGATACAAGTCTTGCCTTCGACCTTACCGATGATGTTCATGACTTCACTAGTATTCATCTTATCAACGCTACGACGTTTATCAATAATAGCGATAGATGTTTTCAAAAATTCTGCCAACTTACGGGCACGAGTCACCCCTCCATGGTCTGGGCTGACAACCACATAGTCAGAACCAACCATGCCACGACGCTCAAAATAATCCGCAATCAGAGGAGCCCCCATCAAATGATCCACAGGAATATCAAAGAATCCTTGAATCTGCGCAGCATGCAAGTCGATGGTCAATAAACGATCCACTCCAGCTACTTCAAGCATATTTGCGACAAGTTTTGAAGTGATTGGCTCACGCGCTCTCGCCTTTCTATCCTGACGTGCATACCCATAGTAAGGCATGACAACATTGACAGATTCTGCACTCGCACGCTTCAAAGCATCCACCATAATCAAAATTTCAAGCAGATTGTCATTTACAGGCGAGCTAGTTGATTGTAGAATAAAGACGTGTTTCCCACGGATTGATTCTTCGATGTTGACCTGAATCTCTCCATCTGAAAATTGGCGAACACTTGATTTCCCCAACTCTATCCCAATCTCCTGCGCCACACGTTCTGCCAATTCTTTATTAGAAGAAAGGGCAAACAGCTTTAAATCAGAAAAAGACATGATTTCCTCCGGTATATATGTATCACTTGTGCTTTTCACAAGATTTTCCATCTACCATTGTAGCGCTTTTTGCACTATTTTTCAATCAAAAATAAAAGAAGGGCACCATATTTGTACCCTTGCCATCAGTCTTTTGAGAAATATTCTAGTTCATCAACTCATTGTGCTTCTCAACAAAGCGATAAGCCTGATAAAAACCATAGAGAGTAATAGCCGTAACCACTGGAATCGCTAACGGCAACTCTGTCTCCAATTCTACAAAAGGAGAGTTAAACAAGAAATGAGTTCCCAAGGCTAAACCTAGGAAAATAAGGCCCTGTTTCTTGCCAATCTTTTGTCCTTTATAGGCTCTGTAAAGCAAGTAAACACCTACTACAGCCAGACCTGAAAAAGTCCAGTGAGAGGCAATTCCTGAGATGATACGCTCTAAAATTCTCGAAATAGTAAAGTCAAATCCCTCTGGCAAATCCGTACGGATATAACCAATATCCTCAATCATTTGGAACCCCAAACCAGAAGCAATTCCTAGTAAAAACAAAGATTTTAACTTTCGCACAGGAATCAAAGCTAAAACAAAGACAAGTGGCAACAATTTCAAGGGTTCTTCTACCAAAGGAGCCACAATAGCACTTTCAAAAGCATTTAAAAATGCACTATCTGGGAAAAGAACGCCCAGCAAATCATGGATATAGGTATTAGCAAAGCTAGACAACCAGCCTGAAAGGAACATCCCACCCAATAAAGACAAGATCAAGGCGTTCTTTGGCAATTCCCATTTTTTCCCAATACGGAAAAGGAAATAAAGAGCTGGAATCATGTAAAAGAGAGCTAGAAAGATAGAAACTCCCATTAGTCCATATTCCGAACCTGACATCGAACCGTCCGTATAGTAGATGGTTTCATACTGTACACCAATACATAGCAATAAGATAAAAATAAATAAAATACTGTTTTTCTTCATACACTTTCTTTCTAAATGAAGTATTTATAATTCTACGACTGTCATACTTCCTGTATCCACATCGTAAATGGCACCAGAGATTATCACATCATCTGGTATTAAGGGAGACTCGATAAGGAGTTGCATATCCTCACGTACACTCTCCTCTATATCTTGAAAGGGCAAGAAGTCCTGGTCTGACACATCGACACCTAGTTCCTCCTTCAGATACTCCTGAAAAGGACCATTTTCAAAGGTCTGAGCACCACAGTCTGTATGGTGTAACACCACAATCTCTCTGGTCCCCATTTGCTGCTGGGAAATAACTAGCGAACGAATCATGTCCTCAGTCACTCGACCACCTGCATTCCGCAATATATGAGCATCCCCAAGTGCCAATCCCAGAGCTTGCGCAACGTGCAAACGTGAGTCCATACAGGTCACAATGGCTACTCTGGTTTTAGGTTTAAGTGGCAGATTTAACTGCCCATGTAGGGCAACATAAGCCTGATTGGCTTGCATAAACTGTTCAAAATACGACACGATTCCCTCCTCGAAAATTTGATAGTCAAATATTTCTCCTATCTTATCATTTTTAAGAGGATTTGTCACGGATTATGCAAAGACCTTTTTCAAAACTTCCTGAATCGTTGTTACTCCAATGACCTGAATTTCCTTAGGCGGAGTGATTCCTGTCAAGGAATTTTTCGGTACATAGATTTTTGTAAATCCAAGCTTAGCAGCTTCATTGATGCGTTGCTCGATACGATTCACGCGCCGAATCTCTCCAGTCAAGCCTAACTCTCCTACAAAACATTCCTGAGGATTAGTTGGCTTGTCTTTATAACTCGAAGCAATGGCAACTGCAACGGCCAAGTCAATGGCAGGTTCATCCAATTTGACACCGCCAGCAGATTTGAGATAGGCGTCCTGATTTTGCAAGAGAAGACCTGCCCGCTTTTCCAAAACAGCCATAATCAAGCTAGCACGGTTAAAATCAAGTCCTGTCGTCGTACGCTTGGCATTTCCAAACATGGTCGGTGTTACCAAAGCCTGAACCTCCGCCAAAATCGGACGCGTCCCTTCCATAGTTACAACGATTGACGAACCAGTCGCCCCATCCAAACGCTCTTCTAAGAAAACTTGACTCGGATTGAGTACTTCAACCAAGCCACCCGACTGCATCTCAAAAATACCAATCTCATTAGTGGAGCCAAAACGGTTTTTGACCGCTCTTAAAATACGGAAGGTATGGTGGCGTTCCCCTTCAAAGTAAAGCACCGTATCCACCATATGCTCCAACATACGAGGACCAGCCAAGGTTCCTTCCTTGGTCACATGCCCTACGATAAAGATGGCAATGTTATTAGTTTTGGCCAGCTGCATAAGTTCCGCTGTCACCTCACGCACTTGAGAAACAGACCCCTGCACCCCTGAAATCTCAGGAGACATAATAGTCTGAATGGAGTCGATGATGAGGAAGTCTGGCTGGATGCGCTCCACTTCAGCTCGAACACTCTGCATATTAGTCTCTGCATAGAGATAAAACTCGCTATCAATATCTCCCAAGCGCTCTGCTCGCAACTTGATTTGCTGGGCAGACTCCTCCCCACTGACATAGAGAACAGTCCCCACTTGAGACAGCTGGGTTGAGACTTGTAAAAGAAGGGTTGATTTCCCAATTCCAGGATCCCCACCGATAAGAACGAGACTTCCCGGTACCACTCCGCCTCCAAGTACACGGTTGAATTCCTCCATCTCCGTCTTGGTTCGATTGACGTTGATTGAAGTCACCTCAGCCAGTTTCATGGGCTTGGTTTTCTCACCTGTCAAGGACACACGCGCATTCTTGACCTCGGCAACCTCAACCTCTTCTACAAAAGAAGACCAAGACCCACAGTTGGGGCAACGCCCCAGATATTTAGGTGAATTATACCCACAATTTTGACATACAAATGTCGCTTTTTTCTTTGCGATGATAAACCTCTTTCTATATCTCTAACTCACACTCAATCACTTGGCAAAAATCAATCTTCTCATTTGGCACAAACTGGAGCATGAGCATTCGATGAGCAACAACTACCACAGTCTGATGTTCTCGATACTTAAACATACATTCTAGAAAACGAGACTTCATCTCTTCAGCTGTCTCATATTGAATAGGACTATTAGGAAGTAACTCCCCCTTATTTTCTAGAAACATGGTACGAGCTTTTTCAAAATTATCTGTGCCACTTTCATAGACCTGCCATTCATGTAATAAAGGCTCTACTCTTAAAGGAAGACCCGTAGCACAAACCACATAAGATGCCGTTTCTAAAGCTCTTGTGACTGCAGAAGATATGATTATTTCAGCTGAAGTGAGTAAAGGATTGGTGCTCAGTTCCTGAGCTTGCTGCCGTCCCTCCTCAGACAAGGGTGCCAAATCTATCCCAAATCCTGTATAAGAACGCTCCTCTAACTCACTATAATCTGGCTCCCCGTGACGTACAAAAATTATCTTCATCCTAGTGCCCAGTCGATCCAAATCCACCAGTTCGAACACCATCAGCCGCATCTCCATCTGCAATTAAGAAAGGAGCAAAGACAGCCTGGACAACACGTTCTCCAACTTCAAGAACAACCTCTTGATCTGTGATATTCTTCATCTGTGCAAAAATATGCCCTTCATTCCCAGGATTTCCATAATAATCCCCATCAATGACCCCAACTGAATTAATTAAAACCAAGCCCTTTTTACGAGGGTTTGAAGAACGATCATAAAGGTAAAGAACCTCAGTCGGTTGCATATAAGCCTTAACCCCTGTCGGAACCAAGACAATCTCTCCTGGCGCAATAACCGTACGCACAGCAACCTTTAAGTCGTAACCAGCCGCATGCGCTGTCTCACGCTTGGGCAATAAATTTTCATCTGTAAAACTAGAAACCAATTCAAAACCACGAATTTTCATCATCTTCTCTTTTCTATTATCATTTATTCTAGATTATTCTATCTTATTTATTCGGAAAAAGCACGAAAAAAAGAGCACACAATTCAAATCGCTTAGGGCTGCTGGATTCCTCCCCTGACCCGCTTCACGCAGAACTGTTGCTCCACTATTTATTATATCACATTCCTATTCATTTTAAAAGCAAAATTATTTTTTCCGTCTATTTCTAAAAAAGTCCTGCATAATAGCTGCGCATTCATCTTCCAAAATTCCCGTTTCAACCTCCACACGATGATTGAGACGCTCATCTGTCAAGATATCGTACAAACTCCCAGCAGCGCCAAATTTCTGGTTTTTAGCCCCATAGACCACGTTTGGAATACGGGCGAGTCCAATTGCCCCACTACACATGACACAAGGCTCAATGGTCACAAAAAGCGTGCAATCCAGCAAGCGCCAACTCTCCTCACTCAGGTTCGCATACTCTATGGCCATAATCTCCGCATGCATAACCGCTCGCTGCAGTTCCTCACGCGCATTATGCCCACGGCCAATGATTTCTCCGTCCTTGACAATCACACAACCAATTGGAATTTCATCGTGTTCAAGAGCAATCTCAGCCTCTTTCAATGCCTCTCTCATAAAGACTTCTTTTTCTTCAACTGTATAATTCATCCGTTTCTCTTTTCCTACTTATCGATTTTATTATTATATCATGAATCCCAAGACAAAAAAAGCCACCGAATGCGGTGACTTTATAGGGAGATTATTATGAAAAAGAAAAGTTTAGGATATTTGTTACAACAAGTTAGGAGGTCTTCTTGTAACTGTCTATAGTATACCCGACCTATCTTAAACAAATCTTAAAAATCTCTTAGGACCAAACACTTTCTAAAATATTTGTTTGTTCACGACCAGGACCTACTGAGAAAGTAGAAATACGAACGCCAACCAATTCACTCACACGACGAACATAGTTACGCGCATTCTCAGGAAGATCTTCCAAATTACGAACTCCAGTAATATCTTCTGACCAACCTGGCAACTCTTCATAGATAGGCTTGCAACGTTTCAATTGCTCAAGACTAGCTGGATAGTAGTCAATACGTTGACCATCAAGATCATAGGCCACACAGATTTTCACTGTATCTAAACCACTCAAAACATCGATAGAGTTCAATGAAAGATTAGTAATACCAGAAACACGACGACTATGACGCATCACAACTGAGTCAAACCAACCCACACGACGTGGACGACCAGTTGTTGTACCATATTCATGACCAACTTCACGGATACGTTCTCCCACTTCATCAAACAATTCAGTTGGGAAAGGACCGTCTCCTACTCGACTCGTATAGGCTTTACATACACCTACAACCTTGTCAATCTTACTTGGACCAACACCAGAACCAATCGTAACACCACCAGCCACAGGGTTTGATGACGTAACAAATGGATACGTACCTTGGTCTATATCTAGCATAACACCTTGTGCACCTTCAAAAAGCACACGTTTACCGTTATCAAGCGCATCATTCAAAATAACAGATGTATCTGTCACATATTTCTTAATTTGTTGACCATATTCGTAATATTCTTCAAAAATATCATCGAAAGCAATTGCTTTACTGTCATACAATTTTTCAAAAAGACGATTCTTTTCAGCAAGGTTACGTTCTAAACGCTCACGGAAAATGTCTTTATCCAAAAGATCCGCGATACGAATTCCCACACGAGCAGCTTTGTCCATATAAGCTGGACCGATTCCCTTGATTGTAGTACCAATCTTATTGTCGCCCTTAGCTTCTTCTTGCAAACGATCTAACTCGATATGATAAGGCAAAATGACATGCGCGCGATCAGAAATACGCAAGTTATCAGTTGTAACACCTTCCTCATGAAGATAGCTCAACTCTTTCACAAGAGATTTAGGATTTACAACCATACCATTCCCAATAACAGAGATTTTTTCAGGGAAGAAAATCCCAGATGGAATCAAGTGCAATTTAAACTTCTTGCCATCAATCACAATCGTGTGACCTGCATTATCACCACCTTGGTAACGCGCAATCACTTCTGCATTCGCTGAAAGGAAGTCTGTAATCTTCCCTTTACCTTCATCACCCCATTGGGTACCTACAACAACAACTGAAGTCATAATCTTGTCTGAGCCCTCAGGCTCTTCCTTTCTCACATACATGGCAGGACTCTCACCTGCAATTATATCTTACAATTTATTATAAGAAAAAATCGCCTTTTTATCAAGAAGAAACAATAGAAAGATTTGCTATTTCCAACTATTAAAAAATGTTTTAGAAAAAATTCCGGCTATTTATCATTATTTTTCCACAAAAAGTAAAAGTTGTTCGGAAATTAACTCATACTGTCTCATCAAGCAACAAAACCCTGTTTCATTATCAATTTTTCAAGATACAAACGATAAGCAACACGATAATGGTAAACAATAAAATCCCGATGACTCACAATACGATATCGGACAAGATAATAAATCAAAAACTTAAAATGAACATGTTCCCAATCAAAATTATCACCCAAGAACATACCATACTCTTCTTCAATATTTCTATAAAAATCCATCATCTGATCATAAATACTTTGTAGCATAAATATATACTCCTTTTCTTTTTATGACCTTATTCTAACAAAAAATTATAAACAGTTATTATAAAATCCTGAATTGCTCAAATACCAACCTCAAAAAGATAACAAATAGGAAAAGTTGACAGAATAGGAACAAATATACTACCTAAATTTCAAAAACTAAGATAATGGAAGCGGAAGGATGCGAACCCCTCGAAGGATCATATTTACAGTCCGCAACGTTTAGCCTCTTCGCTACCCTCAATTAAAGTACTAAAAAGATCTCCTTGATCGAAAACGGAGGGCTCTGAAACTTTACTCAAAATAACACTAAATAGATTATTAATTACAAAAAAAGAGGCCTAAACCTCTTTTTTCTTAACTACTCCGCCAGTAGGACTCGAACCTACGACATCATGATTAACAGTCATGCGCTACTACCAACTGAGCTATGGCGGATTAAAGCTAAGCGACTTCCATATCTCACAGGGGGCAACCCCCAACTACTTCCGGCGTTCTAGGGCTTAACTTCTGTGTTCG
>NZ_JALDVV010000022.1:0-3351 GCF_023110375.1 Streptococcus mitis
CCAGAAGAGCCAGAAATCAAGAAAGATGTGAACGGCAAAGAAGCTGAAACTCTTGACAAACGCGACCAAGTCTTCACATACAACGTGAAGACAAGTGTACCAGCAGATGCGACTGCCTTTGCAGTAACAGATACTTTGGTAGACGTTCTTGAATTCGCAGGCACATCAAGTGCTAAATTGAACGGTGTAGCGCTTGACGCTAGCCAAATCAAGGTAGAAGGTCAAACCATTACCTTGACCCTTACAGAAGCACAAGTCAAAGCAAGTGCTGGTCAAGCAGTTGAATTAACATTCGACGCTAAGATCAAAGCAGGCGCTAACTTGTCAGATTACATTACAGAAGATAAGTCAGTGAAAGTACCGAATACGGCTTCATACAAGGCGGATCTTCCAAACAAACCAGGTGTTCACAAAGATTCTAATGAAGTTCCAGTTGTAGTTCCAAAAGAACCAGAACCAGAAATTTCTAAGAAGATCAACCGTACTTTGGACCACTTGGATGTAGACTACGAAGCACCTTACATGTACAATGTTAATACTGCTTTACCAAAAGATATTGATAAGTACAAAGAGTTTACAGTAACAGATACTCTTGAATCTGTGTTGGCAATCACAGATACACCAGTAGCTTATGTAGATGGTCTTGATGCAACTGGAGTTCTTGAAACTAAAGTTGAAGGAAATACAGTAACTGTAACAGTGAAAGATTTCGCTCGACTTAAAGGATTCAAAGAAATCCAATTGTACATCCCAGCTAAGCTTAAAGCTAACAGCGACTTGAGCGCTTACGCTAACCAATTGGTACCTAACAAAGCAACTGTAAACTTCAAGGATGCTAACGGTCAATCTGGTAGCAAGGAAACAAAACCAGTAACAGTTAAACCTCGTGAACCAGAAAAACCAACTGATCCAAAACCAAATGAACCAGTTAAGACTGTTGGACCAGAAGATGGATCTAAACCTGGTAAAGAGTACCACTTGCCAAACGCAACTGATACATTCCGCTTCGACATTTCAACGCTCGTTCCTGCAGATCCAACGGATGAAAATGGAAACGCCTTGAAAGATGAGTACGGCCGCATCAAGAAGACTGAATTGACTAACTTCACTATCAGTGATGAAATCGACCAAGTCCTCAAAGTGAACCGTGACCGTATTGCTCTTAAAGTTGAAAACGCACAGTTTGACAAACTTCAAGCAGCTCTTCAAGCTCAACTTGACCAAGTTGAAGCTGAGCTTAAAGCTTTGATGGCTAAGTCTGAAGACAAGTCAGCTGATGAGAAAGTGAAAGTGGCTGAAGCTAAAGTTGCTGACTTGAAAGCTAAGGTAGAAGCAGCCAAAGCAGCAGTAACAACTGAGGCTCCTGCAACAACTGAAGCACCAGCAACGACTGAAGCTCCTGTAACATCAGAAGGTGCAACAACTGAAGCACCAGCAACAACTGAAGCACCTGCTACAACAGAAGCAGCACCAAGCAAACCAAGTCCAGAACTTGCTAACTTGGAAGCTGAACTCAAAGCAGCTGAAGCAGAACTTGCAAGCCTTCAAGCAGCAGCTAAGAAAGAAGCTGAATTGTCACCAGCTGATAAGAAACAAGAACAAGAGAAACTTGAAAACGAAATCAAGAAACTGAAAGAAGCTCAAGCTAAGCTTAAATCAGCAATTGAAAAAGTTTCTAAAGTTTCAAATGACCGTGGTGAATTGGTAGGTAAAGATTTGGAAGCAATTGCCAAAGTTACTTACGATGAAACTACAAACCTTGTGACTGTTGAAATCAGCGACAAGGACGTTCTTGAAGCCTTGAAGGGAAGTAAAGTAAGTCTCGTTCTTTACACTAACTTCAAAGAAGGAACTGACTTCTCTAAATATGCTACTAAAGGTGTACCAAATACAGCAACAGTAAGCTTTAACAATAAACCAAAAACTACCAACAAGGTTGTGGTGACCCCACCTGTTCCGGTAACACCACCTGTTCCGGTAACGCCACCTGTTCCGGTAACACCACCTGTTCCGGTAACGCCACCTGTTCCGGTAACACCACCTGTTCCGGTAACACCACCTGTTCCGGTAACACCACCTGTTCCGGTAACACCACCTGTTCCGGTAACACCACCTGTTCCAGTAACGCCACCAGCCCCAAATATCCCACCAGCAGAGGAGGATATTCCGAAAAAACCAACAGAACCAGGTAAAACATTACCAAATACAGGTTCTGAAGTTTCTACAGTTCTTGAAGTATTTGCAGCTCTTGCTGCAGGACTTGCAGGGCTTCTAGTTTGGAAGCGTAAAGCTGAACGTTAGTATCATATAGTAAGAGGAGAGTAGAAAATTTTACTCTTCTCCTTACTGTATATTGAAAGTGTTAAGGGAAAAAATAATGAGTAGAAAAAAATTATTAAAGTTAGGGATTTCAATACTTGCTTTAAACGCTCTTGGAGTAGCGACTTATCATGTAGCTCCTGATCTATATGAAATTAAGACTGTACATGCAGAAGAACCAGGAGAAGATGAAGAAATCCCTGATGCTGCGGAAAGAAGTATCGCTTTTAAGTTCAGGGATAAAATGAACGACCTTGAAGAGGATTTTAATGATCTCAAAAAGAATCCTTCAGATGAAGAAACTCGTGAACTTGTACAAGATGAGTTAGATGATGTTGTAAAATATTATGGTATTGCCAAAAAAGCAATGAAGAGCGAAGTTGGAAAAAAATTCTTTGCACCTCTTGAAGAACGCTATCATACTTTGAAAGCTAAAGTAGAAGCAGCTTTGAATGGCAAAACTGAAGAACCAACAACACCAAAAGTTGAACATCAAGAAATCACTACGACAGAAGAGATTCCTTATGCATCTCGTACCGAAACCAATGCCGATCTTGCAGAAGGTACTCGTAATGTGAAACAAGCGGGTGTTAAAGGCATTAAGATCATTACTTGGGATATCACACTGACAGATGGTAAAGAAACAGCTCGTACTAAGAAAAGCGAGAAAGTTACCAAAGAACCAGTAGAAGAAATCATCGAAGTTGGAACTAAGAAAGTAGTAGTCCCAGTTGTAACGACTAAGGAAGAGACCAAGACAGAAGAAGTTGCTTTCCAAACTAAGGAAGTCACAAATTCTGATCTTCCAGAAGGAAGTCGTCAAGTGAAGACAGCTGGTAAGAAGGGTGTTCGCACGATTGTTGAAACTGTCACTTACACAGACGGAGTAGAAACAGGTCGTGTTGAGAAATCCAACACAATCACTACTCCAGCAGTAGACGAAGTTATCGAAGTTGGAACTAAGAAAGTAGTAGTCCCAGTTGTAACGACTAAGGAAGAGACCAAGACAGAAGAAGTTGCTTTCCAAACTAA
>NZ_JALDVV010000022.1:3451-9687 GCF_023110375.1 Streptococcus mitis
TAGTAGTCCCAGTTGTAACGACTAAGGAAGAGACCAAGACAGAAGAAGTTGCTTTCCAAACTAAGGAAGTCACAAATCCAGATCTTCCAGAAGGAAGTCGTCAAGTGAAAGCTGCTGGTAAGAAGGGCGTTCGCACCATTGTTTACACAGTTACCTACACAGACGGAGTAGAAACAGGTCGTGTTGAGAAATCTAACACAATCACCATTCCAGCAGTAGATGAGATTGTCGAAGTTGGAACTAAGAAAGTAGCTTCTACAACAACCAACGGTGATAAGAAAGATACTGCAACAACAGGGAACCAAGCTGAAAACACTAAGAAAGAAGAAACTGCAAGCCAAGATAAGAAAGTTCTACCAAGCACAGGTACAGCTTCTACTAGTCTTCTTTCAATCATCGGTCTTGCCTTTGCAAGCCTAGCAGCTTTTGTCCTTCGTAAGAAAGACTAAGCCATTCTTAATAAATAAGAAATTGAATTCTTAATTCCGGCTCATTGTCAACTGTATTGGGTTGATGAAAAGTTATAACCTGGAGAGGACCAAATTGGTTCTCTCCTTTTTGATATTTAGAGCAATGAGAATTCTAGTTTTAAAGTTGTCAAAGTTCCGGAAGCCAAAAGCATTTTGCTTGATGAATTTGATAAAATTAGTGGTAGCTTCTAGTTTTGAGTTTGAGTAGGGAAGTTCCAGTGCATTAATGATCTTGTCCTTATCTTTCAAAAAGGTCTTAAAAACAGTTTGAAGAATAGGGTTTACAGAATAAATTGCTTTTTTAATCAGATCAAAGAAATGGTCAGCCTGTTTCTCTTGAAAATGAAAGTGCAGGAGTTGATATAGATTACAGTGCTGTCTAAGTTCTTGAGAGTATGAAAGTAGCTTTTCTAGAATTTCTTTATTGGTCAAATGTGACCGAAAAGTAGATCAATAAAAACGTTTATCACTGAGTTTACGGCTATCCTGTTGAATGAGTTTCCAGTAACGCTTGATAGCCTTGTATTCATGGGATTTTCGCTCAAACTGATTCATGATTTGAACACGGATACGACTCATAGCACGTCTGAGATGTTGGAGTAAAACAGTCCAGTGGACTGTTTTAGCCTGAGTTTAGAAATAGATTAACGAAGGGTGAAAGCAATCAAGTACAATTTTTGCATTTTGGAGTGAAACAGTCTGGGGGACTGTTTCAGCCTGAGCCTAGAAATTCGAAAGCGGAGCTGTTTAGCCAATTTGTAGTAGGAGCTAAACATATCCATAGTAATGACTTTGACCCGTTTTCTAACCTGTCTAGGATAGCGTAGGAAGTGTTTTCGGATGATAGCTTGTGTCCTGCCTTCAAGAACAGTGATGATGTTGAGATTGTCGAAATCTTGCGTAATGAAACTCATCTTTCCCTTAGTGAAGGTATACTCATCCCAGGACATAATGTTAGGAAATCGGCTAAAGTCATGCTTAAAGTTGAAAGTCATTCAGTTTACGTATGACAGTTGAAGTTGAAATGGCAAGCTGGCGAGCAATATCGGTCATAGAAGTCTTTTCAATCAACTTTTGCGCAATTTTTTGGTTGATAATACGAGGGATTTGGTGATTCTTCTTGACGATAGAAGTCTCGGAGACCATCATTTTAGAGCAGTGATAGCACCTGAAACGGAGTTTTCTAAGGAGAATTCTGGTAGGCATAGCAATCGTTTCGAGGTAAGGAATTTTCGACGGTTTTTGAAAGTCATATTTCTTCATTTGACTTCCACAATAAGGACAAGATGGGGCGTTGTAGTCCAGTCTAGCGATAATTTTCTTGTGTGTATCCATATTGATGATATCTAGAATTTTTATGTTTGAGTCTTTGATATCGAGTAGTTTTGTGATAAAATGTAATTGTTCCATATGAATCTTTCTAATGGTGGCTTGATTGCTTTTCATTATAGGGCATATGGGACTTTTTTCTACAACAAAATAGGCTCCATAATATCTATAGGGGATTTACCCACTACAAATATTATAGAGCTGTATAACACATAGGTGTTTTTTATGCCTATAAATAGAAAGATTTTAAATTAGATTACACCAACCGCAGGCAATAGCTTACGGTTTTTTGATACCCAAAATGATACCCATAAATATTGACTATGTAATTTTAGGGTAATTTTTTAGAATCTGATTTGTTGATTTTTCAAGGTTTTGAAGGCTATTGCATAATAGCTTTTTTTATTGCAACAATTAGCTTTCATTTGGCAACAGGATCCCTTGACGCTGTTTTGTTAGCTAAACTAAGTCTAAGATTAGTCTTGGCTAGCTATCCTAATAGCTTCAAGCCTCTTATCAAATGAAATCGAGTACTAGCAATAATCTAGTTGAACCATCTAACTTTTAGGAGGGGATGTGTGTCTAACTCATTATAGAACTTTCGTTAAAACGATTTCACCTTTTATTAAAATTTAAATAAAATTCCACTTAATATATTAAAGGGTTTTTTATATAATATATAATATAAGGCGTAGAGAAACAATATTTACATAAAGGAGTTTTCTAATGAAAAATAACTGTTTTACAAAGATTATTTACTCAGCATTTATTCTTTTAGTCTTTATTCCTCTAGGTACAGCTTTTGCTGAAGAAGGAATTCGAACCCCAGTTTCAAGTCAGGAAAAAAGTCAGTTTCCATATAATATTACTTATGCATGGAATATTAACAAAGAAGGTTCTTCTAAAATGCGTTGTACAGGTACTATAATCAAAGATAATTGGCTACTATCAGCTGCTCATTGTGTCGCAAGGGAAGATGGAAGTTACGGAAGTTGGAATACCGCAGAATCTGAAACAAACGGTTCCACACACAATTTTTTAATGAAGATGTACAAAAAAAATGTTTTCGTAAAAACACCATTTAAACCAATGCCTGGATATGCAGGATATAACGATCTTCAGCACGATGTTAGTGTTACAAAAATTGTTGAACCCACTACCATTAATACTAAGACTCCAACTTTGGTGATATACAAAGATTTAAACCGTTTGATTGGAAAAACAGTTACGACAACAGGTTATTCTCGTTATTATAGAGGTGATTTTACTAAGACATCAGGGAAAATTACAGCTGTTGAATCAGATGGCACACTTACCGTGAGTATGCCAGCAGCACAAGAAAATTCTGGGTCAGCTGTATACCTTGATGGGGAAATAATTGGAGTTTTAACTGCAACTGGACCAGGATCAGAAGGTATGATAATGGCTGATACGACAACAGTTACACCATTTACTCTTGACATCAAAAGTAAATTATTCGATCCCAACGGGATTTCATCTGTTGTAAAATAATGCCATAATCATTTTCTCTACGTTTTTGTTGAAATATCTACATTACTTTTTATACACCATGAACAAATCACTATGATTAGTAAGTTTGTTTATTATTAAAGATGTGGGATAAGAAGCTATGTATGATATTTTTCGGCTCATTGTCAACTGTAGTGGGCTGAAGAAAAGATAAGATATAGAAAGGATGAATTTCATCCTTTCTTTTTTGATGTTCAGAGCGATAAAAATCCGTTTTTGAAGTTTTCAAAGTTCTGAAATCCAAAGGCATTTCGTTTGATAAGTTTAATGAGATTATTAATAAAAGGTTCTCCTATCGTGTTTCCGCCCAGAACAGAATCGATTTCCCAATCTCCAAAACGGGAACGATTATTGACCTCTTCTGGACTTTCTTCAATTAACTTTCCTAGATGTTTCTTGGTAGAGGGACAACTAATCTATATGTTGGAGTCTATAGATATGAACAAAGGTATCCAAGCTATATACCATTGTTTTCTCTCTCATCGCTTCTGTAAATTCTCTCAGAAAGTCGTCTGAAACACGATCTAGTTTCAGCTAACAGCTGACTTATCTAGCATGACGGTAATAGTTATGGGCAGCATATGCATAATAGTGTTGCTAATAGACCTTCTGCCTGTTTGCTTTTTTTACTTGTGTGATGAAACCACGATTACTTTCACGAGTAATAGTAGAGCGATTTCTCCCCAGCCGACGAGCAATCTCTGCACGTTTGAGTTCTAAACATAAATAATCCTCAAATTTTACTCGTTCAGATTCAGATAAGTGTTTATAGGATTGATTCTAGTATAAAACTGTTACAAAAGAAAAAAACAATTATTTTTAATATTTTTAAACGAAGTAGTTGCAGGTAGAGAAAGACTATGCTATTATTAGAGTAGTTAATAGTTACTAATCTTTTTATAAAAACTTTAAAAGATTATAGAAATTATTGACAAAAAATAACTAGAGCATTGAGATAGTGTTTTTGAACATTATCAAATCTTTTTAAGAAGGAGAAGTTATGTTTAAGTCAAATAAACAATCAACTGAACGAGTGATTCGTTTTGGGATTCGGAAGTTCAATGTAGGTATTGCTTCGGTTGCTGTAGCTAGTGGACTTGTTCTATTAGGAACAAGTACTGCATATGCTGATGTCAATGCTGGTGTAAGCAATGGAGCGACCCCAGTATTAGGAATTAATGATTCATCGGCTAATGAAGAAAGTTCTAGGAATATTCCAGAATCAAATACAGCGAATCAACCCGTTGAAACAACTTCAAATAGTAAGCCGACAGGGGTTCCTGAATCAACAACGGCTTCTGATGCTGTTGAAGGAAAAGATATTTCTAATGATATTAACCCTAGTATCGAATTAAGTCATGAAACAACTCCGGTTGTAGTTGATAATGGAGATTCACTTAACGCTAAAATTAAATTTTCAGCTCCTAGTGTAAAAGAAGGAGATTATTTTACTGTCAAGTTCAGCAATGAAGTTGATTTGACTGGTATTACACGTCCTAAAGACTTTGATACAAGTATTTGGATTGAAGATAGTATTCGATTGGCTAAAGGTCACTACGATTCAGCTACTAACACGGTGAAATTTGTAATAACAAAAGAAGCAGAAGTGTTAAGAAATATCGAGGCATCTAAAAGTTTTTATGTTGCAGTGAATAGGGATATTGTTAAAGAAACATCAACAATTACACCAACTATTTCAATTGGAAATACATCAAAGCAGTTTTCTGTACCTGTTAGATATAATCAAATCGATAGTTCTAAGGCAAATGCAGTTAATGGACTTGCAGTTTCTAGTTTGATTACAGAAAGTAATGACAAAACAAAGGAAATCACAAGCGTTACCTTTGCAAATATTAACAGAGTTAATGTTAATAATGCTATTTATACAGAAAAAAATCTAAACAACAATGTTGCACAATTTAACTCCAATGATACTGAGGTGAAAGTCTATCGAGTCCCTGCTAATGTTGCACTTGATTCTAGTTACCACTATGACCCGTCTAAATTAGAAGATGTTACTGCAACATATTCTCCGACTTATAGTGGAAATCAGATGAAGATAAACTTTGGTAACATTTCAGATGCGTTTGTTATTGTAACTAAAAATAAAACAGTAACTAAAGCAAATGCAGATAATACGATGTTAGTATCCTCAACAATGGAGGGAAATGTTAATGGCCGGATATATACCAAGTCAGTCGCAAATGCAAATAGATCTATTACTTTAGCTGCTCCTGATGAAGGTGGCTATAATACAGCCGACCTCCCATACGCTTTAGGTGATTTAGTTTGGAATGATACAAATAGAAATGGTATCCAAGACGAAGGTGAATCAGGGATTCCAGATGTAAAAGTTTCGCTATTTGATGATAAGGGACAGCTTATAGCTACAACTACAACAAATGACAAAGGACAATATTACTTCTCGAAAGTCTATAATGGTACATATAAAGTAAAATTTGAAACACCAGAAGGATTTGTTTCAACTAAAAAAGCAGGAACTTCAGATGAATCTAAGGATTCGAATGGTCTTGAGACAACAGTTGTAATAAAAAACTCTAACGACTGGACAATTGATTCTGGATTTTATAAACAATCAGGTGATGTTGTTGTAAAATATGTAATAAAAGGGACTGATACTGAGATTCAAAGTTCACAACCTGTATCAGTAGATGAACCGATTGATACAAATTATACATCAGATACCCCTATTCTTAAACCACTTGAAATTCCTAAGGATGGCAAGACTTATAAATTAGTTGGGCATAAAGTTGGGTCAGCTCCTGAAAGTGGAAAAGTTAATGAAGAAAAGCAGACAATTATTTATGAATACGAAGAAGTTCCAGAAGCACCAGTAAAACGCGATGATAAAGCTATTGTTATTTATCGTCATGTAGATGCACAAGG
>NZ_JALDVV010000022.1:9787-11442 GCF_023110375.1 Streptococcus mitis
CGCGCTCAAGGTTACCGTCTTGTTCAAGACCAGTATGGAACAGGTAAAAATTATGACGGCCAAGAAGGTGTTGATACATATTACGTTGATGTAACTCCATATGTTGTACCAGTTACACCAGACAAGCCATTGACGCCAGGAGGGGAAGTGCCAACTGATCCAAGCTCTCCAGAAGATCCTAATCCAGCAGATCCTCAATTCCCTAATCCAACAGTTCCAACACATCCTAAAGACCCTAAATATCCAAAACCAGATAATCAAGAAATTCTTAAGTTGAAAGAGGAAGTGAACCGTACAATCACTTATTATGCTGAAATTGATGGTGTGAAAACTCCAATTTCAAAAGAAATTCCGACTCAAGAGGACTCTGTACAATTCGAACGTAAAGGGACAGTGAATCTTGTTACGGGAGAAACTACTCTTGGTAATTGGGAAACAACAAAAGATAACTTTGATACAGTAGTTCCACAACCAACAGTTGTAATCGAAGGTAAAGAATACACGTTATCTACAGTTGCTAAAGTAAAAGAAGGAACTCCTTCTGTGTTGGCAGGTAAGAAATCTGTTGATGGAGAAACGGTTGTTGCAACCGATGACGATTTGTTCTACGAAGTTGTTTATACACCTGTTACTCCTAAACAAGGAAATGTTATTGTTGAGTATTATGATACTGAAGGTAACAAAATTAAAGAAGATGTAGAAGACACTCCAAAAACAGATGAAGGTACTGATTATGATACTAAGGAACACAAAGATCAAAAAATCGTAAAAAATGGAGTGACATACTATTATAAAGAAGTGAAGAATGATTCTGATTCAGAAACTGGTAAAGTTAAAGAAGGCACTACGACTGTTAAATATGTATATGAAAAAGCAGGTAATGTCAACATTAACTATGTTTCTACAGAAGGGAAGGTTCTTCAATCTCCAATTAAAGATACTGTAGATGGTAAACCTGGTTCTACTTATAATGCATCTGAGAACTCTACTGAAAAACCTTCAACAATTACTACTGCTGAAGGTAAGACATACCGTTTAGTAACTTCAGCTGGTGAGACAATTGATGGAAGTCACAAATATGATGAGAATGGTGTCTCTATTAGCTCACAATCTTCTCCATCTCAGGGCATTGTTGAAGCCGGAGTTACTAAAGAAGTAACATATATTTACGAAGAAGTTCCAGAAGCACCAGTAAAACGCGATGATAAAGCTATTGTTATTTATCGTCATGTAGATGCACAAGGTTCAGTTGTAAAAGAGCTAGAGCGTACAGAAGAGTTTGCCGGTAAAGAAGGTGAACCTGTATCCTACACAGAAGCAGAGAAGCAGTCTGTAATTGATAAATACCGCGCTCAAGGTTACCGTCTTGTTCAAGACCAGTATGGAACAGGTAAAAATTATGACGGCCAAGAAGGTGTTGATACTTATTACGTTGATGTGACTCCAGAGAAGCCAGTAACTCCAGAGAAGCCAGTAACTCCAGAGAAACCAGTAACTCCAGAGAAGCCAGTAACTCCAGAGAAGCCAGTAACTCCAGAGAAGCCAGTAACTCCAGAGAAGCCAGTAACTCCAGAGAAACCAGTAACTCCAGAGAAGCCAGTAACTCCAGAGAAGCCAGTAACTCCAGAGAAGCCAGTAACTCCAGAGAAGCCAGT
>NZ_JALDVV010000023.1:0-10423 GCF_023110375.1 Streptococcus mitis
TTAGCACGTTTCTCATAAGAATAGAAATGATAAACTTTTAGTCTTCATTAAAATACCTAAAGCGTTTATACTATTAAATCTTAAAAAATAGCAGGTCTTTAGGACTTTTTAAAAGACTATAAAAGTTCTTAAAAAAGTCCACAAAAAAAGCCCCCACAAAAGGGCAATCAATCGATGAGTTCAGCAGGCAAGAAACTAGCACGGTCAAACGTGCTTTTTTTTATTGCTGGTTGCTGATAGGTATATTATAACACGATAAAGACGATAGGGCAAAATATCCTATAAAGATGATATGCACTTACTTATATACTTCCAGCTCTCCGTTCTGGTGGATTCTCGCAAAGTTTAAGACGGCTATCTGTTTGTATCGATGGTAGCTAGTGGAGCTAGTACCTGCCATTTCTACGCATTCGCTTATTGTTTTCTTTCTCATATAACAATAATGGATAATAAAGTATTTTCTGGCTCGCTTGTTCTCTATGCTGTTGATGTCGTGGGCGAATATCTCCAACCCCTCACGGATTGCTTTTTCATGCTCACCGCTCAAATTCCACTGATCAGGTAAGACAAGCTTCCAAGCCTCTTCATCTATCGCAACTTGGTTTTCACTCCCTGCCATCCTCTGGAAACGTAGAAAGTAAGTCATCCGCTCTCTGACGTTCATCATCGTTTTAAACTTATCCAGTTCCATTACTTCGCTCCTTTGTGATATAATAATATTATTGAGATTATAGCTGAGGCGGAGCGCCTTGGCTTTTTTTCGTATTCTAAGGCTATTCCTTTTGAATCTCATCTTCCCAGACGGATTCAACCATTGCGCTCATGGCCTCTATAAATTTATCATCCTTAACTGGAGTTTCTTGATGGATGTTACTCTTAATCACACTGATTTCTGCTCGCAACTTCTCGTCCAGTAACTCCAAATCACGAAAAGCGCTATTATTCATCCCATGCAAAGCAGAAAGAAAGGCATTGAAATTACTAGGCTTCAATCCACTTTCGATAATTTCAGATTTAGCTTTATTTTTTAGCCATTCATACTCATTAAAAGCCTGCTCCCTCGACCACAAAGCACGGTTTGAAAACTCTTTTAATAACTCTCTGTACCTTGTATTAACCTTGTACTCTTTCAGCAACTTACTAGCCCTTGAATCTATCGTACTATCAGCCATCTTTTGGGCGTTGTAAGCCTCTTTATATGCTTTTCTTTGAGATAGTCCAGCTATTAGTCCTTGGACAAATTTTTCTTGTCTTTGCGTTAACTTATCTGTCACATTAGTTCACCTCCTTAAGCGACAAAAAGGGGAAAACTCCCCCTTGTCTTAAGCGTTATCTTGCTCTTGCTCAGCTTTTAATACTGATTCTTCTACGTTGTAGTCAATGATTGCACCGATAGCGTCCCCATCTTCAATGTATTTAAAATTATAACGCTCGTACTCTGGATGTGCTTGCTGGTGCTCCTCCATTAGTTTAAAGAGTTCTACAATCGTCGGAACTGGTTCAATTTTGTGTCTAATTTGTCTCTTCATATTTTAAAAATGTCCTTTCGCGTCATTATAAGTGCGACCAAAAACTTGTTTATAATTTTCTTCTAAGAATGGTTTTACTGGATATGTTGGTACATAATCAATCATTCCACCAACTGGAGAAATTCTAGACCCCCCTGTACTGAAGGTAAATTCTCTCTTACCTTTCCCCACTTTGTAAGCCATAGCATGGTAAAGAGTTCGGAGTTTATCTGAATCAGCGATAATTTCATTATCAATCTGATCAATCTCTTTCATCAAATCCACGGCTTTATCATAAAGCGCCTTATGTTTTTTGTCAACCGTTGAATCTAGTTCATCGATTTTTGCCTTAAAATCTTCAAGGTTCATCAGTGCTTCATTGTGCAAGTCTTCCAGCTTTTTAGCGTTCTTTTTTAATTTACTTTCAGCAATCCATAAGTTATCCTTTGCACTGCGTAGCTTGTCTTTGTCTACTTCATCAACCGCTTCATCGTATTCACGTTGGGCGGTCGCTTGGTCTTGGAGTAACTGTGTTTTTTCTCGTTCAGCTTCAGCAATCGCATTTTCGTTTTGTGTAATCAATGCGTTCACTTCCTTAGTGATTTTATCTAGTGCTTTATCCATTTTTTGGGCTAGTTCTTGGCGTTTTTGCGCTTGTTCAATGTTGTTGGTGTTTTGTGTTTCTGTCATCTTATTCTTTCCTTTTCTGTTGTTTTATTAAGTTTAGAGTGCCATATCCAATCCAGTCACGGGGTCTCTATTGTAGTTCATCTACTTATATCCTCTCTACTCTTCAACTTCTTCATCTATTGGATTTTCGCTATTCTTGAAAACCTCACAAATGCGTTTAAAGTTGATATCTAGATTGTTATCCTCCAAATACTCAGCGATAAGCGTTCCGTTTTCCTTATATCTTAGTTTAATAGCTGGCACTAGATAAGTACCTCTCATATATCCAAATAAAGCTAGTCCTGCTATTTGTGCGTCTTCTAGGTCTCCAAATTCATAAGTAAATGTATGTTTTGGTGCTGTTTCTGAAAATGCTTTTAATGTCATGTTGTCTCTCCTCTTTCTGTTTTAAGGGTGTCACTAGTAGTTACACCGTCGCAAGGGGGTCGGTACTATCTACCCCATTTTATTTTAGGTTTTGGGTAAAGTGTAGCCGTTTTTGAATATCTATTGGCTACGCATTCCGCCTTACAGCCCCTAGGGTTTTCGCCTTGTGTAGCCGTGTAGCCGTTTCATCTCAAAAAAAATATATAAATAACGTATTAGGTATTTAATTATATATACTTTTATAAAATATATATTTTGGCTACATTTATATTAAAAAGTCAGTAATATCAAGGGTTTAGGGGTGTAGCCGTTTTTTTCGTCTTGTCTACACCTCTTTGAAACTCTTACAGTATCAAGGGTTTTCAGTGTAGCCGTTTTTTTATCTTTTGGCTACACTGTCTACACTTTATTTTTTTATTTTAGCAAATCCACGCTTGACGCTTTTACCAAATCTAAGGGAGTCCCTCGATTCCCAACCCTCTTTGTTTTGCATGAATTTCTTAACCTTGTTCTTATCTTTAGGGTTGGGGGAATTGTTCAAATAAACCTCGGAAAAGAATATATTTACTGTCAACTTGTCCCTTTCCACCAGTTCCCCATACTTTCCAGTATCTAGATGAATCTCTACGCCATTAGCGCCCATATGATAGCCGTGGTTCATCATGTCATGAATATAGTAGTGTCTTGTACTGTCTGTTGCTGGGAATTGATACATATTTTTAGGGTAGGGAGTTTCTAAATAACGCTCAACATCCTCAAGGATTTCATCTACAAACTTGTAACGGCTTCTAACCTCATTTACTAGCTTTTCCTGCTCGTCTGTCAGGTTCAAGACTTGGTTAGCTCTCCAAGCTATCACCATAGCACCCCAAAAGGCTCTACGGTCTTTTTCTGTCCACTTCCTGCCCTTATAGTTGGTGTCTTTGTGTACCTCTGCAACCAGAAAGCGCCTTTCTCCTGTCAAGTCATTTAAATAATCATGGTCATTGGTTGCCCTCACGATAATAAAACTCTTAGGCAATCGCCTATCACTGGAGGCGTAAGGTGGTCTAAACTCTAGCTTGGTTTCTGTGATAAATTTCTTCAATTCTGAAAAACTAGCTTTTTTGCTGGCCACCATCTCATCATCAAATACACACCAGTTTCTTACCATTCTAGCCTTGTCATCTTTGTCTGTGAAGGTCTCAACGGTTGTAAAATACTTGTGAGTAAAAAGCCCCTCAAAAAATTGGGTCTTTCCTACTCCCTGCCTTCCAGTCAAGTCCAGCACAAAGTCAAACTTGATGGTAGGGTCAAACACCTTGGCAACCGCTCCACGGAAAAACAAGTCCATGATAATACGGTTATATTCATCATCCTTGATATTGAGATAATGCCTTAAAATATCAAATGGATCGCGCTGATTCACTAACTCTTTATACTCGCTTTCGCAAGATTCCAGATAGTCTTTTAAAGGGTTGTAGCTATGTTCTCCAGCTACCACTTCCAAAATATCCGCTATGTCAGGCTTTTTATAGTCCATCTTGTACTTGGTAGCAATATAAGCCCTAATCTCTCTGATAATCAGGTCATCGATCGCACCGCTCAGGGTTCTACCGTTTAGCTTCATTGGTCTAGTCACGTCAATTTCATAAGTGAAGACGTTGTACTGTATAGCCCCTTTTAGCTTGCTATCTCCGCTCAAAATCTTCTTGAGATTGTCCAAGTTGACTGCAAAGCCATCGCCTCTTGCTTTCTTTGCCAAGTCCAGGCTATTGTGTTCCTCATCGGTCTCCCTTGCTTGGGTCAAGTCCACCACTTCAGGCGACGCTTGTTTCTGATTTTCTTCAATGATTTTATTTACAATATCATTGCTATTCAAAAGCCACCTCCTTATAGAATTTTGTCGCTACTTCTAGGAAATAGCTTGCTAGGTCTTTCCGCTTGACGATTGCTGAAAACAAGTCCACTAATTGGCCAAAACTGTAACCATTCACAAATAGCAAGCGGACAAACAGTGAAGTCTCATATCTGGTATAAATGCCGTTACAAATCAGGTCAAAAACCCAGCCTTTTAACTCCACTCCAAGCCCCTGCCGTTGCTCGGTCAATTTGTTTACCTCTAAATCTTTCAGGATTGTCAGCAAGTCGGGACTGGCCAAACCTATTTCTAAATCTCTGGTCAGTTCCCAGCCCTCTACTTCCTCGCTTTCGTCTTTAACTGCCACATACAAACCTTTGTAGTGAAAAGCCGTCAAGCCCTCGCCTATTGGCTCAAAGTAGATAAATTTGTAGTGATTGCCATTCTTCCATACTTGGGTTGGGGTAGATTTGAGAAAGCCAAACAAAGGCAATTTGTCAGCGGATAGAACCAACTCTATCACTCTCATTCTCCCACCCCCATAAACTTCCAAATGTCAGTCACTAAATAGTAAATCATTCTTGAACCATCGTCAGGCGGTTGATAGCGTCTTAAACCCTGCCTTTCCCACTTATTTAGCGTGCTGTCACTAATTTTCAATTCCTCTTTGAGTTCAACTCTATTTATAAGCTTGGTCAGTCTCTGCGGTGCTTTCTCATGCGCTTCAAGGTATCTTTCCACTACCTCCAGAATGCCATGAGTTAGGTCATGCTCACTTTCTCGGCTTAGGCTAAACATATCCGCCCACCTCCTTCAAGGTTTCTTTGTAGCTTTCTAGATCGCTATTCATCAACACTGCTAGGCGCTTGCTCTCCTCCTGTACTTGGTTGTAAAAGGCCTTAGCGCCATCTAGTAGCTCGCCTTTATTCGCTGGGATAAAGTACCCACTAAAAACGCCATATCTAACCCCCACAATAGGGATGTTGTGCTTGACTACTAGGCGCTTAATGATGTCACGTACTGTTCTTTCTGTTAGCTTGGTTGTCAGGCTGATTTCTGCCCCTGTTATGGAGTTCTCAGCCCCTACCTTGATTAGTCTTAATACTCGTTTATCATTCTCTGATAGTCTCATCCAGTTCCTCCTCTCCTTTGCTTTTATTCAAAAAGGTTATTTGTCCGCTCATTACCCCTTGCAAAATATCTTTTTGAGTTTCTATGATTGTATCCAAGGTTTTCAAAATAGCTGTCTTAGTCTCTAAATCAAACGCTTGTTTTGTCAACAAGCCCATAGTTACAGCTAACTTTGTTGCATTGTCCATACACGTAGCTAGAAAAATATCTTTAGTAAAATAAGGTTCATCTGGTATTTTTTCACTATCAAGGTATATCTTCACTATGTAACTCATTTCATCCCTCCGTAAACTCTTACCCCTGCAAGCTGGATATATCGCCCATAATCAGGGTTTAAATCCTCGCTAGGTGTTTCTATCGTCTGTTGGTTTTCTCGCTCAATTTGGGCGCTTTTTTTGCGGTCTCGGTGGTTTAAATAAAGCAGTAGGCCAATTAATACCACCATACAGATTACCGATTGTGTATTGGTTAAATCTAATTCATTCATCTTATGCCCTCGCTTTGTAATTCTTGATATAGTCCACTTGATCAGTTCGCTCCATCTTCAGGAAGTCGTCCACCTCTTCGGCGCTTACTTTTCGATCTACAAAATCAGCAATAAACTGGAAGAGGTTCGGATTTCTCTCCTTGATTTCAGCCATTTATTTATCAAATTCTGCTTGTGTCATGTTGTCTAGGTCTAGTGTCATTGCATTGCCTCCAGCTCTTTAGCGTCGTCATTGTTCAAAAGCAAAAAGGCTATTTCATTTAGACGATCGTATAGCTTTTCATTCTGGGCGTATGCTGTATCAGTGTATTTTTTAGCAAGCCATAAGAACGTGGTTGTATCATTCTGTAGTGCAAACTCAAGCCCTTCAAGAGCTAGGTTATTCATTTCTAAAACATTCATGATGTCGGTTAATTCGTTCCCTAATTCTGCTAGCTTCTCAGCCGATAATAGAACTTGTTGGCTTGATATTGCTTTTTTTGTTGTCATGTTTTTTACCTTTTTTCTATCTTTTTATACTTGCCACGATGGCTTTTTAATGCTTTTTACTATACTGGATATCCTCACACTCAAAGTTGGGCGATGGCGAGTGTGGGGGTTTTGAATGGTTGTTTCTTATACAGTTTTTCTTGCAATGAAGTTCCTCACGCTCAGAAGTTTGCCGACCGAGAGCGTGGGGCTTTTTGAGTTGTTTCTTATACAGTTTTTCTTGTTCCTTTTCTGCCTTTTAATTGTTTTTTACTATACAGGATTGACACCACTCCAAACGCTGGGCTATTGCCTCAAGTTGGCGAACGTATGTAGTGATGACCAGTTTAAAGAGTTGGCGCTCTATACTTTTCAAAACCTTTTCTAATTGCTTGCCTGCCATTAGTTGTTATTGATTGAATAGTTGATTTTTGTTATAATTGAGATATAGAAAAAATATCTATATTCTTGATCCAGTCGCTTGCTCTCCTCGACCAAAATTTGAGCAAGTGACTTTTTTTGTTGTCGTTTTTAATCTTCATGTCTAGGTTTTTTATAAATCAGTTGACGGCTTTCCACTAACTCAGCGATAAAAGCTAGGTTATTGGCCGTATTCTCTATCAAGTCGTCAAGTACCCCTTTATTTTCAGGTAATGCCATAGCTTCCGTCATACTCACGGCATCATCTAGCCATGTTTTAAATTCTTTAAAGTTCATTTCTTTTCTCCTTTTTTTGTTGTCAATCCCAAGTGGTAAAGCACCAGTGGAGTATCTTGTAGATGTAATATAGTATTGCGATTGGGTCGCTCCTTTCTATTTATCCAACCTTTAACAAATCATCAATCGTAACTTCTAAAAAGTCAGCTACTTTCTGCAATGTCTCAAAAGTCGGATTTTTTGAACGTTCATAATACAATGCAGTCAATGTGCTTTTTGATAGCCCTGTTTCTCTTGCAACATCTGCCACCTTCAAGCGTTTCTTTGCTAAAATAACACGCATATTATTTTTCAAATGTCTTACCTCCTTCTATTATCTTTAAAAGCTATCTCCAGCAGAATAGATTGAAAAGTGTTGTTCTGGAGATTTTTTTCAGACACTTTTTGTCTGATTGGTTTTTATTATACAGACACTTTTTGTCTTTGTCAAGGATATTTTTTATTTAATTGGACTTTTTTTGTCTGATTTAAGAAAAAGAATGATATAATACATTTGAAAGGTGTTGATATAAATGAATAGATTGAAAGAGTTACGTAAAGAAAAAAAGCTATCTCAAAAAGAAATAGCAAAAGAAATGAGCATATCAGAAAAGACTCTATCACGCTGGGAAAACGAAGAAAGCCAAATCAAACCAGAGAAAGCCCAGCAACTAGCTGACTACTTCGGGGTAAGCGTTGGGTATCTGTTGGGGTTTAGTAACGATGTAGAAAAACACCCTTTTGAGTGGGATGAAATTTCGGAAATTTCTAAACCATATTTGGTAAAAGAACTAGAAAAACGGAAGCAAGAAAGAAGAGAAGAACTAAGAGTTTTAAGAGATTTTGCAAAAAATAATGATTTAACTGAAAATATAAATAATGTAACTCAAAAATTAGGAGATATTGTAATACCTTATCTTGATTTAAATGCGCAATTAAAAGCGAAACAAAAGTTCTCAGATAGTGAAAAGAAAGCATTGGGATACCTTGAAAATCAAGTTTTAAACTTGAACTCAGCATTTTCGCAAACACTCTTGACAATTTTTAAAGGTATGCAATCTATAGATGAGTATAAAAATGTGGAAAATGTATTAAATTTCCTTAGAGAATCTGAGGGCAAATAAATCACGCACTAAATATAGTCATGGTCGAAGCCGACAGCATATAGATAAAAACAAAAAAAGACAAGCCTGCTACTGCTGACTTGTCTAATATCGCCTGAACTGAAATAACGGGAAAGATTCAGGCGATAATACCGAGAATAAGACTAAATAAACCACCAGAAAACGACCTTGGTATTGTTCATGATTGGATTTTTTCAGAGTTCGGACTCCCAAACTTTAGTCTACGCTATTATTATACCACTCTTGCATTTAAAAAGCGACTGACGGCATTTCTCACGCTCATCAGGCTATAACTCTCTAATGAAGTATAATGCGGTATAATTTAGACGATTTTCAACACTTTGGCATTTTAGAAACGCTTAAAGCGCTCTAAACAATATCAAAAAAAATAAAACTCTTGAAATATTGGGGCATGTATGCTAGAATGAAAGCATAAAGGGAAAAACAGTGCTTCTAGCATATGTAACTAAAAAGCCCCACCGTTCCAGCGATGGGGTTTTTTGCTACCCTCTTAAAGGGTTAAAGGCTACTTGTTGCGTCTCTTTATCCATAGCTTGAAAAGCTCAGATAGTACGTTAACAAGTAACGGAGCTAGAAAAAGGGAAAACAACTCTAGCATATATAACACCTCCCTTCTCTAAATTGAGGGGGCGAAAACATTATATCAAAAACACCCATCACAAACAAGCCCATATAAGCCCATATCCGCCTTGTTCCCTTTTCTGGTACAATTTGCCGTCTGACTAATTAAAATCGAAAATAAAGGGGATCTAGTAGCCCCTCGCATGGTATAAACTCAAAACCTTTTCTAATTGCTTGCCTGCTGATGGAAAAGGAGTAAAACCATGAAGATTACAGAATACAAAAAGAAAAACGGGACTATCGTATATCGCTCAAGCGTGTATCTTGGCATCGATACCGTAACGGGTAAGAAAGTCAAGACGACGATATCAGGGCGAACCAAGAGAGAACTCAAAGACAAAGCGCTACAGGCTCAAATAGACTTTGAAAAAGGAGGCTCAACAGTATATAAGGCGGTTCAAATCAATACCTACGACGAACTGGTGGAGAATTGGCTAGAAACGTACTGCCATACAGTTAAAAAGGCAACACTTACAATAATCAAGAGTAGACTAAATAACTATCTACTTCCAGCCTTTGGAAACTACAAACTAGATAAGCTAACGCCCCCGGTTATTCAAAAGCAAGTTAATCAATGGGCAAAAGAGTACAATCAACTAGGCAAAGGCTACCAAGAATATCCGCAACTTAACTCGCTAAATAAGCGAATACTTAAATATGCCGTATCGTTGCAAGTTATCTCCTTTAATCCTGCCCGTGATATTATCGTCCCACGTCGTAAGGCAAAAGAAGGGCAAAAACTGAAATATCTGGATGATGATAACTTGAAAAAATTCTTGACTTACCTGGAGCAGTTACCAAACACTTACAAAAATTTCTACGATACGGTGCTTTATAAGACGCTTTTAGCTACTGGTTTGCGTATTCGTGAGTGTTTAGCCTTGAAATGGTCTGATATTGACTTACAAAACGGTACACTAGACGTAAACAAAACTCTAAACTGTGAAAAGGAAGTCACCACCCCTAAAACAAAATCAAGCGTAAGAGTAATTGACTTGGATAATAAGACAGTGCTCATGCTACGGCTTTACAAAAATAGACAAGCGCAAGTGGGTAGAGAAATAGGCTTGACTTATGAGAAAGTATTCCCTAATTATTTCGATGAATATAGAGACGCTAGGACGCTTAGACATAGACTTGAGAAACATTTAAAACTTTCTGACTGCCCTCGTTTAACTTTCCACGCCTTCCGTCATACTCACGCTAGTATCTTACTCAATGCAGGACTGCCTTACAAAGAAATACAAACAAGGCTAGGGCATTCTCAGATATCAATAACCATGGATACATATAGCCACTTGTCCAAAGACAACAAGAAAAACGCTACTTCATTTTACGCAAAAGCCATTGAAAAGTTAAAAAGTTCCTAAAAAGTCCACAAAAAGCTTAAAAATCCATTAGCTCAATCGTGAAAAGTAGCTATATCAAGGGTTTTACACACCCTATTTTAAATTTAGCACGTTTCTCATAA
>NZ_JALDVV010000024.1:0-8508 GCF_023110375.1 Streptococcus mitis
AAAAGGACTTAGCCCTGTACAATACAGAACTAAATCCTTTGCTTAAATTAATTGTCTAACTTTTTGGGGTCAGTACAGAGCTCAGTACTCCAACTTTTTTTATTAAAATGTTTGGCGTTTTGCTTTACGTTCTGCACGACCTCGAGCGCGATTTTCAGCGCGCTTGGTCTTGCGGCGTTTTTCATCCACTGCCCATTGAATTTTCTTCTTATATCCTGGTTTGACTTTTTTCTTTTTCTTTTTAACCAAACCAATCATTTCGATATCAAGTTTATCTTGTTTTTTCTCACGGTTGGCACGACGATCACGGTCATAAGTATCTTGAAATTCCCCGTCTTTGACCATCTTAGGAGTAAACTTGATTCCCAATTTCTCCAACTCACGGATATCCGAGTCATCACTTGGCTGGTAAAGGGTAATAGCTGTACCTGATAGGCCATTGCGTCCGGTACGACCAACACGGTGCACGAAGAAGGATAAGTCTTGCGGAATGGCATCATTGATGACATGGCTGACACCTTCAATGTCAATTCCACGCGCTGCCAAGTCTGTTGCGACAATATACTCAAAATCCAGATTTTTCACCTGATTCATGATTCGCTTACGTTCACGAGGGGCAATATCTCCATGAATCTTCGCTACCTTCAAGCCTTGAGCAGTCAGATATGAATGCAATTCATCAGCACGCGTTTTAGTGTTAACAAAAATCATTGCCAAATACGGTTGCATCAACTGAGTTAACTGGTAAATTTGAGCATTCTTGTCACGTCCCTTTGTAGAAATCAACCAATTATCAATGGTATCAGAAATGACCGTTTTGGTCTTGATTTTCTCCATGACAGGATTTGACAAGTATTTTTTCAAGAATGGTTGCAATTTTTGTGGAATAGTCGCTGAGAAGACCATGAATTGCAGGTCTTTTGGAAGACTTCCAGCAATCTTATCAACCGTTTCTAAGAATCCCATATCCAAGGTCATGTCTGCCTCATCGATCACAAAGGTCTTGGCTTTATGAATAGCTAAATCACCAGATTTAACCAAGTCATAGATACGACCTGGCGTACCGATAACAATATGAGGCTGGTTACTTGCCAATTTGTCAATCTGGCGAGCCTTATCAGTACCACCCACATAATTAACCACACGAATTTCTACCTCTGAGTGGGCTACAATCTGACGGGCTGCTTGGTAAATTTGAGTAGCTAATTCACGGCTCGGTGCAGTAATGACTGCTTGAACACTATCGCTGGCTTCATCTAATTGCTGGAAAATCGGCAATAGGAAAGTGTGAGTCTTACCCGAACCTGTTTTTGATTCACCGACTAGGTCACGACCTGCCAAAACAATAGGAATCAACTTGTCTTGAACCTCTGTTGGAGTTGTAAATTTCAACTCCTCCAGGGCTTCTCTAATATAGTTTTTAAATTGAAATTTCGTAAATGACATAATATCCTCGATTCTATCTATCCTATCAATTATACCATATTTTATTCCATTTCAGTAGTCTCACTTATTTAGGCTATTTCTAGTAGCTTCTCTAGTAAAAAAGGCTGGAATTTGTGAATCCCAACCTCTTTTCAGTCATTATTTCCAGTTTAAAATAGCATTCAAGCCATAGTGATCACTCACTTGTGGACTCTTGTTACCATCAAATACGACATGTAAATTTTCCACCGCTAACTCCTTGGTAGTAAAAACATAGTCGATTCGAAGGGGTTCAGTGTTCCCCTTCCATCCATCAATTTCTGGTGGAACAGTATAGCTACCACTTTTATCTTGAGCAACTTCAAATGCGTCTTGTAAGCCTAATGGACTAGCTAAAATAGCTTGGTAACCTTCCTGACCAGCTGGGTTGTTGAAATCTCCAGCCAGCAAAAGTGGCTTGTTTAGTTCTTTCAAGACAGCTTCAAATCGTGCCCATTCTTCTTGGAAACCTTTATCCCACCAAGAAAGGTGGACACTGGCAACTGCAAGTTCCTTACCATCAACTACAGTTTCAGCCAAGGCAACACGGCGTGTATGATAGTCTGTTGGATCATCCACATCTGAAACTAAAATTTCTCTGGCTTCAATAGGTGTTTTAGACAAGATAGCTACACCTTCATGGTAGCGGTCATAACCGATATGGTTATAGGCCCAAGTCCAGTAGTAATCTTTTCCTTGCTCAGACAACTTTTCAACCAAAAGTCTAACATAATGGTCTTGGTGAATAGGTTCAGCAGCTGGCAAAGCTTGATAAAGGTCATTAACCTCCACCTCTAGCGAAGTAATCTCCTGATTGATTTCTTGGAAACATATCAAATCATAGTCTTTATCAAGAATATCTTCAAGCAAGAGCTGGAATTTTTCCTCAGCTTCTTTTTCCATCCAGCTATGAGTATTGAGTGTTAAAAATTTCATTCTTTTCTCCCAAAATAAGAGGTTGGAATACAGCTTCCAACCTCAAGTATATTACAATTCTACTTTAGCAACTGCTGTTTTAGCTGCAAGAGAACCTATTTTTTCTAATTTAACTGATTTAATTGCATCACCATTTGTGAAGACAACTACTGTAGTAGTTTCACGACCTGCTGCACGGATAGCATCCAAGTCAGCTGTGACAAGAAGGTCACCTGCTGCAACTTTTTGTCCTTCAGCTACATGAACAGTAAATGGTTTTCCTTCAAGACTTACTGTGTCCAAACCAATGTGAACAAGTACTTCAAGACCTGCTTCAGTCACAAGACCAAGAGCATGTTTTGTAGGGAAGATGCTTGATACAGTACCTGAAACTGGAGATACAATGTTTCCATTTGCAGGTTCTACAGCAAATCCGTCGCCCATCATTTTTTGAGCAAATACTGGATCTTTCACTTGTTCCAAAGCAACAACTTGACCGTCTGCTACTGAGTAAACTTCCTCTGTTACACCTTTGTAGTGTACAGTGTTTTGTTGTGCTTCTGTCATTTGACTTGGAAGAGTTTCAGGAATGATTTCACCTGAATCAAGAATATCTTGGATATCAGATTTCAATACGTCTGCTTTTGGACCGTAGATAGCTTGAACTCCTTGTCCTTTCATGACAAGACCCATAGCTCCTTCTGCTTTCCATTGTTCTGCATCACCGACTTTGTCAGCATCTTTTACAGTTACACGAAGACGAGTCATACATGCATCAACATCAACGATGTTTGCACGTCCACCAAGAAGGTTAATAATGTTTACAGCTTGAGAGCCTGCTGCAACTTTCACTTCGCTACTAGCTTCTTCTGAACCTTCAGCAGTTTCGTAATTTCCGTTACGTCCTGGAGTTGCGTAGTTGAATTTTTGAATCATGAAGTTTGCGATAAAGTACATGATTACGGCAAAGAGAACAGTTACCCAGATAAAGTTAACGATATCCATACCAATACCAGCATTAATTGCTAGTGGTGTACGAGTCAAGAATTCAATTGAACCGAATGAGTGGACACGTAGGTTTACTACGTCAGCCATAGCGAAGGCAGCACCTTGAACAAGTGAGTAAACAAGATACATAGGTGTTGCTACAAACATGAACATGTATTCGATTGGTTCAGTAACCCCTGTCAAGAATGTTGCAAGAGCTGTCGCAATCATCATACCTTTATATTGATGTTTCTTATCAGCATCGACATTACGGTAGATAGCAACGATCATACCCATCAAGATACCGAATGAACCGATCATTTGTCCAACTTTGAAACGAGCTGGGTGAACAGTATCTAACAATTGTTGGTAGTGACTTGCATCTGTACCTTTAAGGTTAACAAGGTCTGTTACCCATGCAAGCCATAGTGGGTCTTGACCAAATACTTGAGTACCTTTAGCTGCACCAGTTAAAATGTCATAAGTACCACCAAGAGCTGTGTAGTTCATTGGGATAGTCAACATATGGTGAAGACCAAATGGCAAGAGCAAACGTTCCAAAGTACCATACAAGAATGGTGCAAGGATTGGAGCAGTTTCTTGTGAGTTGGCAATCCAGATACCAAAGCTATTGATACCTGTTTGAACTACTGGCCAGAAGGCAGCAAGTAGAATTGCAGCGATTGCTGAACGAAGAATAACTACAAATGGTACGAAACGTTTCCCGTTGAAGAATGAAAGTGCATCAGGAAGTTTACGGAAGTTGTAGTATTTATTGTAAGCAGTTGCCCCTACAAAACCTGAGATAATCCCTACAAACACACCCATGTTCAATGCTGGAGCTTCAAGAACACTAATGAAGTAATCAGCAACTTTGATTGAACCACCAAAGAGAGTTGTGACCATAGCATCTGGATTTTTCAACATATCTCCTGATACACCAAAGATTGTACCAGTGATACGGTTAATCAAGATGAAGGCAAGACCAGCGGCGAAAGCACCACCAGCACGTTCTTTAGCCCAGCTTCCTCCAATTGCTAGGGCAAACAAAATGTGAAGGTTACCGATAACCCCCCAACCAATTTGCTCAAGAATTCCACCTGTAACTACAAGTGGTGCAAAAGTTGGGTTAATCATTACGATAGACTTACCGATTGAAATCATCAAACCAGCAGCCGGCATAACCGCGATAACCACCATCAAAGCCTTACCGAATTTTTGCCAAAACTCGAAAGACAAGACATTTTTGAATGTATCTTTCATCATTCAAATCTCCTTTATTTTTATTTAGGCAAACGTTTTACGAAAACGTTTGCACTTTCTATAATTCAATTATACCACTTTAATTTTTTTTGTAAAGGCTTTTATAAAAAAAAGTAGACTTTTTTCTAAAATTTTTGTAGTAAAAAAGGAGATATTAAAATCTCCTCAAATATACTTCTATTTTATTTTAGATTTTCAGGAATCGGCGCATTGAAATTCCTGATCCGATTGAACCGATAAAAATTCCAATCACAAATAATAAGGCAATCATCAGTGGACTGAATACTTCTGGTGATATCATTGAAAGGTTCTGACCAACCAATGACTTATTAACAGATTGGTAAACCATTTTATAGACAATAAATACCAGAACTGATGGAAGTGTTGCTCCAAGCAAACCAATGAAGGCACCTTCAAGCAAGAAAGGTCCGCGGATATAGCCATTCTTAGCACCTACTAAACGCATGATTTGAATTTCACGGCTTCGTGAAATAATGGTGATACGTATAGTATTAGAAATCAAGAACACCGCAATGAAAATCAATAATCCAGCGATAACTAGTCCCCAAACACGAATAAATGAGGCTAACTTAAACAAGCGTTCTGTATTAGCACCACCATCTTGAACTTCTGATACACCTTCGATTTTTTTAGCCTCTTCTGCTACTGTCTTTACATCACTTGGTGTATTTGTATCAACGATATATGCATCATAGAGAGGATTGGCATCGCCTTCAAAGATTTTCCAGTTGTCCCCCATTGTTTCTGTCAACTTTTCATATTGTTCTTCTTTACTTGAAAACGTAACACTTTTAACGGTTGACATACCTTTCAAAGCATCATATACCTTATGGTAGTCGTTATTTGTAACAGTTTGACCTTCTTTTTCAATCGTCTCACTATTATCAGCTACGTCCTTACGAATGTATACCATTACTCGGACATTATTTTCGATATCTGTAGCTAGTTTAGCCGTATTAAAGATAACAGATGCAAATATTGCAACCAAGGTCAAAGTAATCATAACTGAACTAACAGCAGCTACTGTCATCCAGCCATTTCGTTTCAAACTTTTTAACGATTCAAATAAATGACGAAAAAATCTACTAATCATCGTATCCATATTCTCCTTTAGCTTCGTCACGAACGACACGGCCATTTTCAATGGCAATGACACGGTGGCGCAAGGTATTTACAATCTGACTGTTGTGGGTAGCCATCAAGACAGTTGTACCTTGGAGATTGATGCGTTCCAGCAAGTTCATAATTTCCCATGAATTATCTGGGTCCAAGTTTCCTGTTGGTTCGTCCGCAATCAATACTTTTGGATTGTTTACAATGGCACGTGCAATTGCAATCCGTTGCTGTTCTCCCCCTGAAAGTTCATTTGGGAAAGAACGAACCTTATGCTTCAATCCAACCAAGTCTAAGACTTCCATAACACGTTTTTTGATATTACGGCGACTTTCTCCAATTACCTCCATTGCATAAGCAATATTTTCATAAACGGTTTTCTTTGGTAACAGTTTATAATCTTGGAAGACAACCCCAACACTACGACGTAGGAGAGGAACATCTTTCTTTTTAATTTTAACCAGATTAAAACCAGCAACTGATAGGCTTCCTTTATCGATTTTTACTTCACGATATAGAGAACGAATGAAGGTTGACTTCCCTGCTCCTGAGGGTCCTACAATATAAGCAAATTCCCCTGGTTGAATGCTGACCGAAACACCACGTAGGGCAGTCGTTCCGTTATCATACTTTTTGACAACATCACTCATTTCAATGATTGACATGTGAGTTCCTTTCTATCTTAGCTGATTCGCCACTTGAGATAGGCATCGATAAAACCATCTAGATCTCCATCCATAACCTTATCTACTTGTGCAACTTCAAAGCTAGTTCGGTGATCTTTTACCATTGTATAAGGCGTGAAGACATAAGAACGAATTTGGCTTCCCCATGTGATTTCCTTTTTCTCACCCTTGAGGGAATCGACTTCCGCAGCTTTCTTTTCTTGCTCCATTTGATAGAGCTTAGCCTGCAACATCTTCATGGCACGATCTCTATTTCCATACTGGGTACGATCTACCGTTGACTGGACAACAGTTCCCGTAGGAATGTGTGTCAAACGCACTCCAGTTGAAACCTTATTGACGTTTTGTCCACCAGCACCACCTGAACGGAAGGTGTCCATCTTGATATCATCTTCACGGATTTCCACTTCAATGGTATCATCTAATTCTGGCATTACTTCTACAGATGTGAAAGAGGTATGGCGACGTTTAGCAGAGTCAAATGGTGAAATTCGCACCAAACGGTGTACCCCCATTTCTGACTTGAGAAGACCATAGGCATTAGGTCCTTCAAATGATAGGGTTACTGACTTAATACCAGCTTCATCTCCTGCTTGGTAATCCAAGACTTCCACTTTAAAGCCTTTAGCATTTCCATAGCGAGTGTACATACGAAGCAACATATCACCCCAGTCCTGAGCCTCAGTACCACCGGATCCTGGATGGATTTCCAAAATCGCATTATTATGGTCATAAGGTTCTGACAAGAGCAAGGTCATCTCGTAACTGGTCATCATCTTATCCAGTTCTGACAACTGTTCAACCAATTCTTCATGCACCGACTCATCTTCAACTAAAAAGTCTAATAAAATTTCAACTTCATCCTGCAACTCTTCCATTTTGTGGAAGGTGTTGTAGGTGTTTTTTAATTCATTTAATTCTTGCGACGTTTTTTGGGCCGCGATATTATCGTTCCAAAAATCAGGTTCTGTCATCTTGTTTTCCAAGATGGCAATCTCTTCCTCTAGACCCTCGAGGTCAAAGAGACCCCCTGAAAGAAGCTAATTTTTCACGATTTGCGTCAATTTTCTGACGAATTTCTGAAATGTCCATAAATACTCCTTTTTTATATCGTTTTATTATACCATAATCTATCATTTCTTTCCATCTTTTGCTCTAATCCCTTATTAAACGTAAAAAGAAGCCTTTCGGCTTCCCTTCTTACAAGACTTTTGCTGAAGTACGAGTAATCTCTTCTACTTGAATATTCTCTGATTCAAATTTTTCTTTCAAGGCTGGTAAATCAATTGATCCATCGATTTGCACTTCGATAATGACCTTACCATCCTTACGCGGAATATTGACTGTATGAGAGATATTCAAATTTTCTTCTACAATCAAAGAAACAATCTTTCCGAGTACACCAACTTCATTTTCCGTAACAAAGCGTACACGAATCCCTTCTTCGCCATAACCTGCGATTTCAAGAAAGGCTTGGAAAACGTCACGGTCCGTAATAACCCCATAGACTTGATGGTTATCTACGACAGGAAGAATACCAATCTTGTTTTTCAACATCAGATAAGTTGCATCCTCTAGACTCGCATAGCCTGAAACAGTGACAACATCACGAATCATCACATCTTTTACTTTTGTCTTATTTAGAAGATAATTCATCTCATAGATAGAAAGACTTGTTGCTTTGGATGGACTAGCTTGGGCAATGGTTCCCTCAGTTACCAAACCAACCAATTGATCATTTTCGATAACAGGCAAGCGGTGCAACCCTTGCTCTCTCATCAAATCTGCTGCATGAGATACTGTTGTATCTGGACTAATATAAACTACCTTGCGGGTCATAAAATCTTTAACTGCCATGAGACTTCTCCTTTTCTATTCTTATCCCTATTATACAATCTTTTTGTAAATCTATCAAACGCTTACATTTCTTTTTCAAAATTCAGAAAAGTATGAATAAGCTAGCAAAAAGAGCTCTGAAATCGGGCTCTATAATATTTGTAGTGGGTAAATCCCCTATGGATATTATGGAGCCTATTTTGTTGTAGAAAAAAAGTCCCAT
>NZ_JALDVV010000025.1:0-4798 GCF_023110375.1 Streptococcus mitis
AGCTAAGCGACTTCCATATCTCACAGGGGGCAACCCCCAACTACTTCCGGCGTTCTAGGGCTTAACTTCTGTGTTCGGCATGGGTACAGGTGTATCTCCTAGGCTATCGTCACTTAACTCTGAGTAATACCTACTCAAAATTGAATATCTATTCAAACCAAGAAAACCGTTCGCTTTCATATTCTCAGTTACTTTGGATAAGTCCTCGAGCTATTAGTATTAGTCCGCTACATGTGTCGCCACACTTCCACTTCTAACCTATCTACCTGATCATCTCTCAGGGCTCTTACTGATATAAAATCATGGGAAATCTCATCTTGAGGTGGGTTTCACACTTAGATGCTTTCAGCGTTTATCCCTTCCCTACATAGCTACCCAGCGATGCCTTTGGCAAGACAACTGGTACACCAGCGGTAAGTCCACTCTGGTCCTCTCGTACTAGGAGCAGATCCTCTCAAATTTCCTACGCCCGCGACGGATAGGGACCGAACTGTCTCACGACGTTCTGAACCCAGCTCGCGTGCCGCTTTAATGGGCGAACAGCCCAACCCTTGGGACCGACTACAGCCCCAGGATGCGACGAGCCGACATCGAGGTGCCAAACCTCCCCGTCGATGTGAACTCTTGGGGGAGATAAGCCTGTTATCCCCAGGGTAGCTTTTATCCGTTGAGCGATGGCCCTTCCATACGGAACCACCGGATCACTAAGCCCGACTTTCGTCCCTGCTCGAGTTGTAGCTCTCGCAGTCAAGCTCCCTTATACCTTTACACTCTGCGAATGATTTCCAACCATTCTGAGGGAACCTTTGGGCGCCTCCGTTACCTTTTAGGAGGCGACCGCCCCAGTCAAACTGCCCGTCAGACACTGTCTCCGATAGGGATCACCTATCCGGGTTAGAGTGGCCATAACACAAGGGTAGTATCCCAACAACGTCTCCTTCGAAACTGGCGTCCCGATCTCATAGACTCCTACCTATCCTGTACATGTGGTACAGACACTCAATATCAAACTGCAGTAAAGCTCCATGGGGTCTTTCCGTCCTGTCGCGGGTAACCTGCATCTTCACAGGTACTAAAATTTCACCGAGTCTCTCGTTGAGACAGTGCCCAAATCATTACGCCTTTCGTGCGGGTCGGAACTTACCCGACAAGGAATTTCGCTACCTTAGGACCGTTATAGTTACGGCCGCCGTTTACTGGGGCTTCAATTCATACCTTCGCTTACGCTAAGCACTCCTCTTAACCTTCCAGCACCGGGCAGGCGTCACCCCCTATACATCATCTTACGATTTAGCAGAGAGCTGTGTTTTTGATAAACAGTTGCTTGGGCCTATTCACTGCGGCTGACTTAAAGTCAGCACCCCTTCTCCCGAAGTTACGGGGTCATTTTGCCGAGTTCCTTAACGAGAGTTCTCTCGCTCACCTGAGGCTACTCGCCTCGACTACCTGTGTCGGTTTGCGGTACGGGTAGAGTATGTTTAAACGCTAGAAGCTTTTCTTGGCAGTGTGACGTCACTAACTTCGCTACTAAACTTCGCTCCCCATCACAGCTCAATGTTATAGAACTAAGCATTTGACTCAGTTCACACCTCACTGCTTAGACAGACACTTCCAATCGTCTGCTTTAGTTAGCCTACTGCGTCCCTCCATCACTACATACTCTAGTACAGGAATATCAACCTGTTGTCCATCGGATACACCTTTCGGTCTCTCCTTAGGTCCCGACTAACCCAGGGCGGACGAGCCTTCCCCTGGAAACCTTAGTCTTACGGTGGACAGGATTCTCACCTGTCTTTCGCTACTCATACCGGCATTCTCACTTCTATGCGTTCCAGCACTCCTCACGGTACACCTTCATCACACATAGAACGCTCTCCTACCATACCTATAAAGGTATCCACAGCTTCGGTAAATTGTTTTAGCCCCGGTACATTTTCGGCGCAGGGTCACTCGACTAGTGAGCTATTACGCACTCTTTGAATGAATAGCTGCTTCTAAGCTAACATCCTAGTTGTCTGTGCAACCCCACATCCTTTTCCACTTAACAATTATTTTGGGACCTTAGCTGGTGGTCTGGGCTGTTTCCCTTTCGACTACGGATCTTAGCACTCGCAGTCTGACTGCCGACCATAATTCATTGGCATTCGGAGTTTATCTGAGATTGGTAATCCGGGATGGACCCCTCACCCAAACAGTGCTCTACCTCCAAGAATCTCTAATGTCGACGCTAGCCCTAAAGCTATTTCGGAGAGAACCAGCTATCTCCAAGTTCGTTTGGAATTTCTCCGCTACCCACAAGTCATCCAAGCACTTTTCAACGTGCCCTGGTTCGGTCCTCCAGTGCGTCTTACCGCACCTTCAACCTGCTCATGGGTAGGTCACATGGTTTCGGGTCTACGTCATGATACTAATTCGCCCTATTCAGACTCGGTTTCCCTACGGCTCCGTCTCTTCAACTTAACCTCGCATCATAACGTAACTCGCCGGTTCATTCTACAAAAGGCACGCTCTCACCCATTAACGGGCTCGAACTTCTTGTAGGCACACGGTTTCAGGTTCTATTTCACTCCCCTCCCGGGGTGCTTTTCACCTTTCCCTCACGGTACTGGTTCACTATCGGTCACTAGGGAGTATTTAGGGTTGGGAGATGGTCCTCCCAGATTCCGACGGGATTTCACGTGTCCCGCCGTACTCAGGATACTGCTAGGTACAAAGACTATTTTAAATACGAGGCTATTACTCTCTTTGGCTGATCTTCCCAAATCATTCTTCTATAATCTTTGAGTCCACATTGCAGTCCTACAACCCCGAAGAGTAAACTCTTCGGTTTGCCCTCCTGCCGTTTCGCTCGCCGCTACTAAGGCAATCGCTTTTGCTTTCTCTTCCTGCAGCTACTTAGATGTTTCAGTTCACTGCGTCTTCCTCCTCACATCCTTAACAGATGTGGGTAACAGGTAGTACCTGTTGGGTTCCCCCATTCGGAAATCCCTGGATCATCGCTTACTTACAGCTACCCAAGGCATATCGTCGTTTGTCACGTCCTTCTTCGGCTCCTAGTGCCAAGGCATCCACCGTGCGCCCTTATTAACTTAACCTTATTTTTTGACCTTTCAGTCATAAACTCTTATTAATACTACAGCGTTTTCGGTTTATTTTCTTGTTACTATTTGATATAGATATTCAATTTTCAATGTGCATTACTTGGTGATCTCTCACCAATGGAGCCTAGCGGGATCGAACCGCTGACCTCCTGCGTGCAAAGCAGGCGCTCTCCCAGCTGAGCTAAGGCCCCACAAGACCTCTCAAGACTAAACAAGACCAATGCGCAGTTCCTTATCCTTAGAAAGGAGGTGATCCAGCCGCACCTTCCGATACGGCTACCTTGTTACGACTTCACCCCAATCATCTATCCCACCTTAGGCGGCTGGCTCCTTACGGTTACCTCACCGACTTCGGGTGTTACAAACTCTCGTGGTGTGACGGGCGGTGTGTACAAGGCCCGGGAACGTATTCACCGCGGCGTGCTGATCCGCGATTACTAGCGATTCCGACTTCATGTAGGCGAGTTGCAGCCTACAATCCGAACTGAGACTGGCTTTAAGAGATTAGCTTGCCGTCACCGGCTTGCGACTCGTTGTACCAGCCATTGTAGCACGTGTGTAGCCCAGGTCATAAGGGGCATGATGATTTGACGTCATCCCCACCTTCCTCCGGTTTATTACCGGCAGTCTCGCTAGAGTGCCCAACTGAATGATGGCAACTAACAATAGGGGTTGCGCTCGTTGCGGGACTTAACCCAACATCTCACGACACGAGCTGACGACAACCATGCACCACCTGTCACCTCTGTCCCGAAGGAAAACTCTATCTCTAGAGCGGTCAGAGGGATGTCAAGACCTGGTAAGGTTCTTCGCGTTGCTTCGAATTAAACCACATGCTCCACCGCTTGTGCGGGCCCCCGTCAATTCCTTTGAGTTTCAACCTTGCGGTCGTACTCCCCAGGCGGAGTGCTTAATGCGTTAGCTGCGGCACTAAACCCCGGAAAGGGTCTAACACCTAGCACTCATCGTTTACGGCGTGGACTACCAGGGTATCTAATCCTGTTTGCTCCCCACGCTTTCGAGCCTCAGCGTCAGTTACAAGCCAGAGAGCCGCTTTCGCCACCGGTGTTCCTCCATATATCTACGCATTTCACCGCTACACATGGAATTCCACTCTCCCCTCTTGCACTCAAGTTAAACAGTTTCCAAAGCGTACTATGGTTAAGCCACAGCCTTTAACTTCAGACTTATCTAACCGCCTGCGCTCGCTTTACGCCCAATAAATCCGGACAACGCTCGGGACCTACGTATTACCGCGGCTGCTGGCACGTAGTTAGCCGTCCCTTTCTGGTAAGATACCGTCACAGTGTGAACTTTCCACTCTCACACTCGTTCTTCTCTTACAACAGAGCTTTACGATCCGAAAACCTTCTTCACTCACGCGGCGTTGCTCGGTCAGACTTCCGTCCATTGCCGAAGATTCCCTACTGCTGCCTCCCGTAGGAGTCTGGGCCGTGTCTCAGTCCCAGTGTGGCCGATCACCCTCTCAGGTCGGCTATGTATCGTCGCCTTGGTGAGCCGTTACCCCACCAACTAGCTAATACAACGCAGGTCCATCTGGTAGTGATGCAATTGCACCTTTTAAGCAAATGTCATGCAACATCTACTCTTATGCGGTATTAGCTATCGTTTCCAATAGTTATCCCCCGCTACCAGGCAGGTTACCTACGCGTTACTCACCCGTTCGCAACTCATCC
>NZ_JALDVV010000026.1:0-1226 GCF_023110375.1 Streptococcus mitis
GTATAATATGAGTAATCATTTGTCGTAGGTTTTGTCTGAAATATTGTCCAGACAAGGCTCACAGCAGTTAAATCTCCTGAAAAAGTCAGATTTAACTGCTCTTTTTGTGCTTTTTTTCAGGATTTTGAGTGCTTGTAACAAAGACTTAAAGATTCTGAAAATTTATCAAGAGGACACGGTGATAGGGGTTTTAGAACCATTAAACGATAATTATTAGCTTAGGTGACTAAGCTTGGAACTTATTTACAAAGGAGAATCATCTTGGCAGGACATGACGTTCAATACGGGAAACATCGTACCCGTCGTAGTTTTTCAAGAATCAAAGAAGTTCTTGACTTACCAAATTTGATTGAAATTCAAACTGACTCATTCAAAGATTTCCTAGACCATGGTCTTAAGGAAGTGTTTGAAGATGTATTGCCAATTTCAAACTTCACAGACACGATGGAGTTGGAATTTGTTGGATATGAAATCAAGGAACCAAAATATACGCTAGAAGAAGCTCGTATCCACGATGCTAGCTACTCAGCACCAATTTTTGTAACCTTCCGCTTGATCAATAAAGAAACAGGCGAAATCAAGACCCAAGAAGTTTTCTTTGGTGATTTCCCAATCATGACAGAAATGGGTACTTTCATCATCAATGGTGGTGAACGTATCATCGTATCTCAGTTGGTCCGCTCACCAGGTGTTTACTTTAACGATAAAGTTGATAAAAACGGTAAAGTGGGCTACGGTTCAACTGTTATCCCTAACCGTGGAGCTTGGTTGGAACTTGAAAGTGACTCAAAAGATATCGCCTACACTCGTATCGACCGTACTCGTAAGATTCCATTTACGACATTGGTGCGTGCTCTTGGTTTCTCAGGTGATGATGAAATTTTTGATATCTTTGGTGACAGCGAATTGGTTCGCAACACTGTTGAAAAAGATATCCACAAGAACCCAATGGACTCTCGTACCGACGAAGCTTTGAAAGAAATTTACGAACGTCTTCGTCCAGGTGAGCCTAAGACTGCTGAAAGCTCACGTAGCTTGCTTGTAGCTCGTTTCTTTGACCCACGTCGTTATGACTTGGCAGCTGTCGGTCGTTACAAAATCAATAAAAAACTCAATGTTAAAACACGCTTGCTTAACCAAACTATTGCGGAGCCATTGGTAGACCCTGAAACAGGAGAAATCTTGGTAGAAGCTGGTACAATCATGACTCGTAGCGTGATTGAAAG
>NZ_JALDVV010000026.1:1326-2492 GCF_023110375.1 Streptococcus mitis
GAGATGAGCTACTTCCTCAACTTGGCTGAAGGGCTTGGCCGTGTAGATGACATCGACCACCTTGGAAACCGTCGTATCCGTGCGGTTGGTGAATTGCTTGCTAACCAAGTACGTCTTGGACTTTCTCGTATGGAACGTAATGTCCGTGAACGTATGTCTGTTCAAGACAACGAAGTCTTGACACCGCAACAAATTATCAATATCCGTCCTGTAACAGCTGCGGTTAAAGAATTCTTTGGTTCATCACAGTTGTCACAGTTCATGGACCAACACAACCCACTTTCTGAGTTGTCTCACAAACGCCGTTTGTCAGCCTTGGGGCCTGGTGGTTTGACACGTGACCGTGCTGGATATGAAGTACGTGACGTGCACTACACTCACTACGGTCGTATGTGTCCAATCGAGACACCTGAAGGACCTAATATCGGTTTGATCAATAACTTGTCATCTTACGGACACTTGAACAAATATGGTTTTGTTCAAACACCATACCGTAAAGTTGACCGTGAAACAGGTGTTGTTACGAACGAAATCGTTTGGTTGACAGCCGATGAAGAAGATGAATTTACTGTAGCACAGGCTAATTCTCGTCTGAATGAAGATGGAACATTTGCTGAGAAAGTTGTCATGGGTCGTCACCAAGGGGTCAACCAAGAGTATCCAGCTAATGTTGTTGACTACATGGACGTATCACCAAAACAGGTAGTTGCCGTTGCGACAGCATGTATTCCTTTCTTGGAAAACGATGACTCCAACCGTGCCCTCATGGGAGCCAACATGCAACGTCAGGCTGTACCATTGATTAATCCTAAAGCACCTTACGTTGGTACTGGTATGGAATACCAAGCAGCCCACGATTCAGGAGCTGCTGTGATTGCTCAGTATGACGGTAAAGTTACCTATGCAGATGCTGACAAGGTAGAAGTTCGTCGTGAAGATGGTTCATTGGACGTTTACCACATCCAAAAATTCCGTCGTTCAAACTCAGGTACTGCTTACAACCAACGTACGCTTGTTAAAGTTGGCGATGTCGTTGAAAAAGGCGATTTCATTGCTGACGGACCTTCTATGGAAAATGGAGAAATGGCGCTTGGACAAAACCCAATCGTTGCCTACATGACTTGGGAAGGTTACAACTTCGAGGATGCCGTTATCATGAGCGAACG
>NZ_JALDVV010000026.1:2592-3985 GCF_023110375.1 Streptococcus mitis
GGAACTCCAGTCGATATCATGTTGAACCCACTTGGGGTGCCATCACGTATGAATATCGGTCAGGTTATGGAGCTTCACCTTGGTATGGCTGCTCGTACTCTTGGTATTCACATCGCAACACCAGTCTTTGACGGAGCAAGTTCTGAAGACCTTTGGTCAACTGTTAAAGAAGCTGGTATGGATAGCGATGCCAAAACAATCCTTTACGATGGACGTACTGGGGAACCGTTTGATAACCGTGTTTCTGTCGGAGTCATGTACATGATCAAACTCCACCACATGGTTGACGATAAATTGCACGCGCGTTCAGTCGGACCTTACTCAACTGTTACCCAACAACCACTCGGAGGTAAAGCTCAGTTTGGTGGACAACGTTTCGGTGAGATGGAGGTTTGGGCTCTTGAAGCCTACGGTGCGTCAAATGTTCTTCAAGAAATCTTGACTTACAAGTCTGACGATATCAACGGACGTTTGAAAGCTTATGAAGCCATTACAAAAGGAAAACCAATTCCAAAACCAGGTGTTCCAGAATCCTTCCGAGTTCTTGTCAAAGAATTGCAATCTCTTGGTCTTGACATGCGTGTCCTTGACGAAGATGACCAAGAAGTGGAACTTCGTGACTTGGATGAAGGAATGGACGAAGATGTCATCCACGTAGATGACCTTGAAAAAGCCCGCGAAAAAGCAGCACAAGAGGCTAAAGCAGCCTTTGAAGCTGAAGAAGCTGAGAAAGCAACAAAAGCGGAAGCAACAGAAGAAGCTGCTGAAGAATAAGCAGTTCACTTAGAATAGAAAGGGAAGAAATAGTGGTTGATGTAAATCGTTTTAAAAGTATGCAAATCACCCTAGCTTCTCCAAGCAAAGTCCGTTCATGGTCTTATGGAGAAGTCAAAAAACCTGAAACAATCAATTACCGTACCTTGAAACCAGAACGTGAAGGGCTCTTTGATGAAGTGATCTTTGGTCCTACAAAAGATTGGGAATGTGCTTGTGGTAAGTACAAACGCATTCGTTACAGAGGGATTGTTTGTGACCGTTGTGGGGTTGAAGTAACGCGTACAAAAGTTCGTCGTGAGCGTATGGGACACATCGAGTTGAAAGCTCCTGTATCTCACATCTGGTACTTCAAGGGGATTCCAAGCCGTATGGGCTTGACCCTTGATATGAGCCCTCGTGCCCTCGAGGAAGTTATCTACTTTGCGGCTTATGTGGTGATTGATCCTAAGGATACACCACTTGAGCACAAGTCTATCATGACAGAGCGCGAATACCGTGAGCGCTTGCGTGAGTATGGCTATGGATCATTCGTTGCCAAAATGGGTGCCGAAGCCATCCAAGACCTTTTAAAACAAGTAGATCTTGAAAAAGAAATTGCTGAACTCAAAGAAGAGTT
>NZ_JALDVV010000027.1:0-1273 GCF_023110375.1 Streptococcus mitis
GTACATGATTAAATTGATTGATCGTTATGGAATAGAAATCGTCAAAAAAGGAAAGAATTGTTACTATTCTCCTGAACTAAAACAAGAGATCATTGATAAAGTTCTTCTTGAGGGGCATTCACAAATTAGGGCGTCTATGGATTATGCTCTTCCAAGTAGTGGATTACTTTCGAATTGGCTGGCACAATACAAGAAAAACGGGTATACTATTGTTGAGAAAACAAGAGGGAGACCACCTAAAATGGGACGTAAGCCAAAGAAGAGATTTGAAGATATGACAGAATTAGAACGTCTTCAAGCAGAAAATGAGTACTTGAGAGCGGAGAATGCCATTCTAAAAAAGTTGAGAGAACTCCGATTGAGAGACGAAAAGAAGCAAGAAGAAAAACGGAAATTGTTCAAGGACTTGTAACAGAGTTTTCTTTAGATATCCTTCTAAAGATTATTAAGCTTGCCCGTTCAACTTATTATTACCACTTAAAACAGCTGGATCAAAGCGATAAAGATTATGATATTAAAGCTGAAATTCAGTCAACTTATACTGAGCATAAAGGAAATTACGGCTATCGTCGCATGACTCTAGAATTACGAAATCGTGGCTTCGTAGTGAACCATAAGAAGGTGCAGCGTCTGATGAAAGTACTTGGTTTAACGGCTCGAATTCGCCGTAAACGGAAGTATTCTTCCTACCAAGGAGAGGTTGGCAAGAAAGCAGATAATCTTATTCAACGTCAATTTGAAGCAACCAAACCAATGCAAAAGTGCTACACAGATGTGACAGAATTTGCCATTCCAGCAAGCAGCCAAAAGCTTTATTTATCACCAGTTTTAGATGGCTTTAACAGCGAAATTATCTCCTACAATCTTTCTACTTCGCCGAACTTAGTACAAATGAAAGCTATGCTAGAACAAGCCTTTACAGAGAACCATTACGAAAATACAATTCTCCATAGTGATCAAGGATGGCAATACCAACACGATTTTTATCATCATTTTTTAAAGAATAAGGGAATCCAACCATCTATGTCACGTAAGGGAAATAGTCCAGATAACGGTATGATGGAATCTTTCTTTGGCATTCTTAAGTCTGAAATGTTTTATGGTTATGAGAATACGTTTCAGTCACTTGAACACTTGGAACAAGCTATTGTAGACTATATTGATTACTACAACAACAAACGAATTAAGGTAAAACTAAAAGGACTTAGCCCTGTACAATACAGAACTAAATCCTTTGCTTAAATTAATTGTCTAACTTTTTGGGGTCAGTACA
>NZ_JALDVV010000028.1:0-997 GCF_023110375.1 Streptococcus mitis
GGCTCTTTGTCAACTGTAGTGGGTTGAATAAAAGCTAAGATCTAGAAAGGACGAAATTTGTCCTTTCTTTTTTGATATTGAGAGCGATAAAAATTCGTTTTTTGAAGTTTTCAAAGTTCCGAAATCCAAAGGCATTTCGTTTGATAAGTTTGATGAGATTATTGGTCGCTTCCAATTTTGCGTTGGAATAGGGTAACTGAAGGGCATTGACGATTTTCTCTTTGTCCTTTAGAAAGGTCTTAAAGATAGTCTGAAAAAGAGGATGAACCAGCTTAATATTGTCCTCAATGAGTCCGAAAAATTTATCTGCCTCCTTGTTCTGAAAGTGAAAGAGTAAGAGCTGATAGACATTGTAGTGGTGTTTCAAGTCTTCTGAATAGCTCAAAAGCTTGTCTAAAATCTCTTTATTGGTTAAGTGCATGCGAAAAGTAGGGCGATAAAATCGCTTATCACTCAGTTTACGGCTATCTTGTTGGATGAGTTTCCAGTAGCGCTTGGTAGCCTTGTATTCATGAGATTTTCGATGAAACTGATTCATGATTTGGACACGCATACGACTCATAGCACGGCTCATGTGTTGGACAATATGGAAACGATCCAACACGATTTTAGCGTTTGGAAAAAGCTGTTTAGCCAAGTCATAGTAAGGGCTAAACATATCCATAGTAATGATTTTCACCTGACAGCGCACGGCTCTATCGTAGCGAAGAAAGTGATTCCGGATGATAGCTTGTGTTCTTCCTTCAAGAACAGTGATGATATTAAGATTATCAAAATTTTGAGCAATAAAACTCATCTTTCCCTTAGTAAAGGCATACTCGTCCCAAGACATAATCTCAGGGAGGTACGAAAAATCAGGCTTAAAACGGAAGTCATTAAGCTTGCGAATAACAGTTGATGTTGAAATGGCTAACTGATGAGCAATATCGGTCATAGAAGTCTTTTCAATCAACTTTTGCGCAATTTTTTGGTTGATAATACGAGGAATTTGGTGATT
>NZ_JALDVV010000029.1:0-662 GCF_023110375.1 Streptococcus mitis
CTTGGACAAAACCCAATCGTTGCCTACATGACTTGGGAAGGTTACAACTTCGAGGATGCCGTTATCATGAGCGAACGCTTGGTGAAAGATGATGTCTACACATCTGTCCACCTTGAAGAATACGAATCAGAAACACGCGATACAAAGCTTGGGCCTGAAGAAATTACTCGCGAAATTCCAAATGTTGGGGAAGACGCTCTTAAAGACCTTGACGAAATGGGTATTATCCGTATCGGTGCTGAGGTTAAAGAAGGTGATATCCTTGTAGGTAAAGTAACACCTAAGGGTGAGAAAGACCTTTCAGCTGAAGAACGTCTCTTGCACGCTATCTTCGGAGATAAATCTCGTGAAGTGCGTGATACTTCTCTTCGTGTACCACACGGTGCTGATGGTGTCGTTCGTGATGTTAAGATCTTTACACGTGCAAATGGAGATGAATTGCAATCAGGTGTTAATATGCTGGTTCGCGTCTACATCGCTCAAAAACGTAAGATCAAGGTTGGAGATAAGATGGCCGGACGTCACGGAAATAAAGGGGTTGTCTCTCGTATCGTTCCTGTAGAAGACATGCCTTATCTTCCAGACGGAACTCCAGTCGATATCATGTTGAACCCACTTGGGGTGCCATCACGTATGAATATCGGTCAGGTTATGGAGCTTCA
>NZ_JALDVV010000004.1:0-139191 GCF_023110375.1 Streptococcus mitis
GACTTTTTTTCTACAACAAAATAGGCTCCATAATATCCATAGGGGATTTACCCACTACAAATATTATAGAGCCAAAATATGACCAGATAGTAGGGGAGATGGGAATAGAATCTACGCATGATAATCATCTCGTTTTAAAAAACAGACAACTTAGATTTCTTGCTATGATTATTATAGCATGTTTAAAACAAGAAAGTAAATCTGTTGACAAAGAAGTTAGTTATTGGTAGAATAGGGATTGTCGTAAAGACAAATAACTTCTTCTTGGTTACAGGCATGCCAACCTGTCACTCGGATGAAGCCAAATAAAAAGGAGAAACATCATGGCAATCTCAAAAGAGAAAAAAAATGAAATCATCGCACAATATGCACGTCACGAAGGTGATACAGGTTCAGTAGAGGTTCAAGTTGCTGTCCTTACTTGGGAAATCAACCACCTTAACGAACACATCAAACAACACAAAAAAGACCACGCTACTTACCGTGGATTGATGAAAAAAATCGGTCGCCGTCGTAACTTGCTTGCATACTTGCGTAAAAACGACGTTAACCGTTACCGTGAGTTAATCAACTCTCTAGGACTTCGTCGTTAATCTGCTTTATTTTCCACTTACATTGCGTTGTTACCTTACCTCGATATACTCAAGTATAATCTTCGGTTACGGTTCCTAGCACTGTAAGGTAAAATAAACCAGATATTCTCCCTTCGGGGAGATTTTTTTGTTTCACTGAAAGTTTCGTACATTCTTCTCCTCGTCGCCTAGTCTATAAACGTTTTATCCAGCAAGAATCATGATGCTAAGGGCGTAAGAAATCCGTATGAAAATAGGGAAACGACACCGTGTTCGATGAACACAAGGAGTTTCATCTTTTTCACTAGGATTTTAGCCCGAGCTCAAATCAGCTCTCTGATTTTCAGAGGGCTTTTTTATTGAGGTTTTATCGGTCACAATTTTGGAGACTACAAAAACCTCAAATGGTATCAGCTAATTACACCATAAAGGTGCGTAGCTACTCGGCTTGAAAAGCCGAGTAGCTGTCTGCAAGCCCCCTCGGAGAGCCCACACTTTACGAAGTAAAGTATAGTATGTTATACTTTACATGGAAGTAGTCACCGAATTCCAGTTAGAAATTACTTTGTAACTACGTTTTGAGGAGGAGTAAAATGCTTTCCTATGTTCGACATTACCCACTAGCGATAGCTAAATTAATGTGTCTGTGCTCTCCTAAAATCTGCTGATTTATTACTGACCAATACAGGAGGTTTTTTATGGGACAGACAATCATATCTGCTATTGGTGTTTATATTTCCACCAGTATCGATTATTTAATTATTTTATTTATTTTATTTGCACAGCTATCACAGAATAAACAAAAATGGCATATTTATGCGGGGCAATATCTAGGCACAGGCTTACTTGTAGGGGCGAGTTTAGTTGCTGCTTATGTCGTTAATTTCGTGCCTGAAGAATGGATGGTTGGATTGCTTGGTTTAATCCCTATCTATTTAGGGATTCGCTTTGCAATTGTTGGAGAAGGTGAGGAAGAAGAGGAAGAAGAGGAAGAAATTATTGAAAGATTAGAACAAAGCAAGGCAAATCAACTGTTTTGGACAGTTACATTGCTGACAATTGCGTCTGGCGGAGATAATTTAGGTATCTATATACCTTATTTTGCTTCGTTAGATTGGTCACAGACCCTCGTGGCGTTGCTTGTGTTTGTAATCGGTATAATTATCTTATGCGAGATTAGTCGGGTGTTATCCTCTATTCCGTTAATATTCGAGACAATTGAAAAATACGAGCGAATCATTGTGCCCTTAGTATTCATTCTACTTGGACTATACATCATGTATGAAAATGGCACGATAGAGACTTTTCTGACCGTGTAGATTTTTTTGTTTCACTAGGATTTTATCCCAATCTCAAATCAGCTCTCTAATTTTAGAGGGCTTTTTATGTTGTCCTCTTACCTCGATATACTCAAGTATAATCTTCGGTTACGATTATTAGCACTGTAAGACCAACTATATTCATTTTTCTCATCTTGTTCCATTGTTGAAAATATGGTATACTTTTCATGAGAATTTTCTAAATTTTTAAGATTCTATCATAGGAGGTTTGCATGCTTTCCAAATTTTCTGGAAGCCGACAAGACCAGCAATTTGTGTTACTTTTAGTTATTTTGCTAGCTACTTTAGGGATTTCTCTCTTTCTAGCAGTTTCTATGGGATCTGTTGCGATTGATCTAGGAGCTACCTATCGGATTATTTTGAGCAGGTTGGGATTTCCTCTTGAGATAGGAGAGGTTTCCAAGTCCACTCTTGCCATTGTATGGAACATGAGATTCCCCCGAGTATTGCTAGGTCTGATAGTAGGGGCTGGTCTTTCTATGTGTGGTAGTGTGATGCAGTCTACAGTGAATAATCCCATAGCTGAGCCCTATGTCTTAGGCATCTCTGCAGGTGCAACTCTAGGTGCAACCTTGAGCATCATTCTTGGTTTAAAAGTGATGATTAGCCTTGGAGCTTTTCTTGGAGCTATTTTGGCAACAATTGCTGTCCTCATTATTGCCTCTATGCAAGGAAGGATGACGACTTCTAGTCTAATCTTATCAGGAACGGTGGTCAATGCTCTCTTTCTGGCTTTTTCCAACTTTATTATATCAGTTGGTGCTAATGCGGACAATGTGATGACCATTAAGTTTTGGACCATGGGTTCGCTTGCAGGGACTTCCTGGGCAGACTTGGTCCTGCCAACTATAGTAGTAGGAATGGCCTTTCTATTTTTCTCTACCCAGTATCGTGTTTTCAATGCGATGATGATGGGAGATGAGGCTGCTTTAACTTTGGGAATTCCCTTACGTTTTTATTGGTATCTTTATGTGACCATGGTGGCTGTGTTGACAGCAGTCTTAGTGGCAACCTGTGGGATTATTGGATTTGTCGGTCTGATTACTCCACATTTAGCTCGAGGGTTAGTAGGAACGAATTACAAGAGGCTTTTTCCTGTTGCAACCTTGTTAGGTGCCCTCTTTGTCATCTGGGCAGATGTACTCTCTCGAATCATCATTCCAAACGCAGAGCTTCCTATTGGTATTTTCACAGCCTTAGTAGGTGCTCCCTTCTTTATCTATATTGTTGGAGGTAGGCGAAGGGAGGTGAGGGTCTGATATGGACTTGATTTGTCAGGATATCCATTTTGGACTAGGAGAGAAAAAAATCCTCAAGGGAGTCTCTCTTAAGGTTGAAGGGCATCAATTTCACACGATATTAGGACCAAATGGAAGTGGAAAAACCAGTCTGCTTAAACTCCTCTATCATCAGGAAAAGGCGGACAAAGGCTTGATAAGCCTAGATGGAAAGCCTCTGGAACAATGGACGCTCAAAGAAACAGCAAAGCAAATGGCAGTTGTGACCCAGTTTAACCAACTGCAGTTTGATTGTACAGTTGAGGAAATTGTCTTGCTAGGCAGAACTCCCCACCTCTCTTTTCTACAAAAGGAAAGGGAAAGGGATTATGCGCTCGTTCAAGATGCTCTTGTCAAGGTGGATATGCTCGAGAAGAAAACTCGTCTCTATTCGTCTCTGTCAGGGGGAGAAAAACAGCGAGTCTTACTAGCCCGCTCCTTGGCGCAAGAACCGACTCTCTTGCTCCTGGACGAACCAACCAATCACCTGGATATCAGGTATCAGCTAGACTTGTTGGCCATTGTGAAGGGGCTCAAGGTCAATGTTTTAGCTGTCCTGCATGATATTCAACTTGCTTGTCGCTATTCGGATTATCTCTATCTGATGAAAGAGGGAGAAATCCTTTACCAAGGGACTCCAAAGGAGACTATCACCCCTGAGTCATTGCAAACTGTATATGGAGTTCAAAGTCAGGTTACTTGGACCGAGGATCAGCAAGCTATGATTCACTATTTATAAGAATGAAAAGGAAAACAAGATGAAAAAAACACTAAGCATTTTACTGGTAACAGTAACTACCTTAACCATGGCAGCTTGTGGTAACACTACTACAGAAAAAGCTACCACACAGTCTAGCGCAGAAACAAGTCAAAAGGCGAGCACAGAGACGACTTATCCACTAACGGTCAAAACCTATGACGCGAAAGGGAATGAAGTCGAACAAGTCTTTGGCAAGGCACCTGAAAAAGTTATCACCAACAATCTGTCAACCACTGAAATCTTATTGGAGTTAGGCTTGAAGGATAAAATTGTTGGCATGCTTAATCCAGACAATGCTGTAACAGATAAATACAAAGACGCGATTGCGACTATTCCTCAAATCGGTGATAAAAAAACAGTCTCACAAGAGACAGTCCTTTATTATGAGCCAGACGCTGTGATGGGTCGAAACATGATGTTTTCTGAAAAATCCTTGGGAACAGTTAGCACTTGGAATGAAAACAAAATCCCAGTCTATACGCAAAAAGCTTCTCTCTCAACGATTCAGCAAGATTTGGGGAATATTGTAGAAGATGTTAAAAATCTTGGAATGATTTTTAATGTTCAGGACAAGGCTAATGAATACGCAGCCCAATTACAAACTAAAATTGACGCTGTTAAGAAAGCAAATCCAGCAAGCCAAGGTGAAAAGAAAAAGGCTTTGATTATGGTTGCCTATAATGATCAAACCTTCGGTGCCTACAAGTCTGCTTTGCAGGAAAGCTTGTTGAATCAACTTGGTTATACCAACGTTGCAACGGGAACATCAGGCTTGACCTTGGAAAATCTCGTGTCAATGGATCCTGAATTGATTATCTATGTAACCAGCGACCGCAATAAAAAATTGGATGAAAAAGCAGTAGAGTTGATGAAGTCAAATGCTGTTTTGGAAGGTGTTCCTGCTATTAAGAATCAAAAAATCATGACCATTTCTTACGATGAGTTAATGGACTATGGTCCAGCAGTGATTGATTCCCTTGAAAAAATCAATGACTTTATCAATAAATAATGAGTTTGATTGGGAAGGAATCCAAGTCAAGGTCAACCTTCCTTCGACCTATGACCCCAATCAAACCTATCCAGCGATTCTCTTGAATGATGGAAACTTGGATTTTCTATCTTCCCTTTCAGATTCTGTGATTTTGGTGGGCTTGACCTCTAAAAATCGCCTAGATGACTACACCCCCTGGAAGGCAGCTGCTCTGAGAGAGGGGACTCCAGATTTTGGCGGTCAAGCCAACGTCTATCATGATCATTTATTTGGAGGTCTTTTAGATAAGTTGCAGTCGCTTTATCGACTGGATGAAGCACGCCTTGCCTACGGAGGTTATTCACTAGGTGGTTTGGTGGCAGTTTACAGTCTTTTCGGCTTTGACAAGGTTTCCTGTGTCTTTTCGATCTGTGGTTCCTTTTGGTATCCTGATTTCGTGACTTACTGTAGGAAAGAAAAGGTGAAAAATTTGGACTGTTTGCTGTATTTACAGAACGGTCAAACAGAGGGAGCACACCATATTAATCGCTTGGCTCAAGCACCAGCCTATGCTGAACAGATCCATACCGGTCTTCAAAAACGCTATCCGAACAGTCAGTTTGTCTTTGATCCTTATGGACACCATGAACAAGTAGCTGAGCGATTTTTAGCCTTTTCCAGCTGGTTGACCCAAAAATGGAAAATCAAGTAAAAGAATTATCCCTTGGCAAAAGCCAAGGGATTGTTGTATTTGTTTAACCAAGGTTTTCTCTCTTTTTATCTGGATTCCAGATGAAGCTTGCGATGAAGCTAAAGATGATGGTTAGGATAGCGAGGATAATGGCAAGGATGAGAGCAGGGATGCGGATAAACCACCAGAGTGGGTTTGGTTTTTTATCATTGTGCCATTGTTTCGTTTCTTGGTCCAGACGTTGGAATTCTGTTTGGATACGATTGGCGACTGTTTCAATGCCTTCATCATTCATTTTCTTGATATCTGAGATATCAATTGGATTTCCGAAGTTCATATCGACGCGCTCACGGCTAACCAAGCCTTTCAAGGTCATAGGACCTGTGTAGGTAACCGGCATGATACGTACCTTGGCCATCTTAGCAATCAGAGCTACACCACCTTTTACATCGTTTGAGTGACGGCTTCCACTTGGAAACATGATGAGAGAGCGATCACTTTTTTTAAGAACATTGATAGGATATTTGATGGCAGAGGCGCTAGGATTTTCACGGTCGATAGGAAAGGCACCACACATACGAATCCACCAACCAAAGATACGGTTGGTAAAGAGTTCTTTTTTTGCCATAAAGATAAACTGTTTTGGCTTGGTCGCAAAGGCCATATAAACAGGATCCCACCAAGTGCGGTGAGGTGCAACCAAAATATAATTTTCATCTTGATTAGGAATTTTATCGGTATTATGATAGTGGGCATTGCCATTGATGGACCATAGGAGCAAGACAACCAATCCACGTAAATAAGTATAAAACATGCGATCTCCTTCGATTGTTTTCTTGTTATTATTATACCTTATCAAAGGAGGGCTGGCAAACTTTTCCCTTGACTAGGTGCATATTTGGGGTTAGATTAGAATTCTGTTAAAAAAAATGATATGATAGAATTCATGGATAAAAATAAGATTATGGGATTAACCCAAAGAGAAGTCAAGGAAAGACAGGCTAAGGGCTTGGTCAATGATTTTACTGCTTCGGCCAGTACCAGCACTTGGCAAATCATCAAACGAAATGTCTTTACCCTTTTTAACGCTTTGAACTTTGCCATTGCTTTGGCCCTTGCCTTTGTGCAGGCTTGGAGCAATTTGGTCTTTTTTGCTGTTATCTGCTTTAACGCTTTTTCTGGAATTGTGACCGAGCTGCGGGCTAAACACATGGTGGACAAGCTCAATCTCATGACCAAGGAAAAGGTCAAAACCATCCGTGATGGCCAAGAAGTGGCTCTGAATCCTGAAGAATTGGTGTTAGGAGATGTCATTCGTTTGTCTGCAGGAGAGCAGATTCCTAGTGATGCCTTGGTTTTGGAAGGCTTTGCGGAAGTCAATGAAGCCATGTTGACGGGGGAAAGTGATTTGGTGCAAAAGGAAGTTGAAGCCTTGCTTTTGTCTGGAAGTTTCCTAGCCAGTGGGTCGGTTTTGGCTCAAGTTCACCATGTTGGATCTGATAACTATGCTGCCAAACTCATGCTGGAAGCCAAGACCGTTAAACCCATCAACTCTCGTATTATGAAATCGCTGGACAAGCTAGTTGGTTTTACTGGGAAGATTATCATTCCTTTTGGTCTGGCTCTCTTGCTAGAAGCTTTGCTTTTAAAAGGCTTGCCTCTTAAGTCGTCCGTTGTAAACTCATCGACAGCTCTTTTGGGGATGTTGCCCAAGGGAATCGCCCTTTTGACCATCACTTCACTATTAACAGCAGTGATTAAGTTGGGCTTGAAAAAGGTCTTGGTGCAGGAGATGTATTCTGTTGAGACCTTGGCACGCGTGGATATGCTCTGTCTGGACAAGACGGGCACCATCACCCAAGGAAAGATGCAGGTGGAGGCTGTTCTTCCACTGACGGCAACTTATGGTGAAGAGACTATTGCCAGCATTTTGGCCAGCTACATGGCCCACAGTGAGGATAAAAATCCAACTGCCCAAGCTATTCGCCAGCGATTCCAAGGCCAAGTAGCCTATCCTATGCTCTCTAATCTTCCCTTCTCCAGCGACCGCAAGTGGGGAGCTATGGAATTGGAAGGTTTGGGGACAGTTTTCTTAGGTGCGCCTGAGATGTTGCTGGACTCTGAAGCCCCAGAAGCCAGGGAGGCCTTGGAGAGAGGGTCACGTGTCTTGGTCTTAGCTCTCAGTCAGGAGAAATTAGACCATCACAAACCACAGAAACCATCTGATATTCAGGCTCTGGCCCTGCTGGAAATCTTGGATCCGATTCGAGAGGGAGCAGCAGAGACGTTGGACTATCTCCGTTCTCAGGAAGTGGGTCTCAAGATCATCTCTGGTGACAATCCAGTTACGGTGTCCAGTATTGCCCAGAAGGCTGGTTTTGCGGACTATCATAGCTATGTAGATTGCTCGAAAATCACGGATGAGGAATTGATTACTATGGCTGAGGAGACAGCTATTTTCGGACGTGTTTCTCCTCATCAAAAGAAACTCATTATCCAAACACTGAAAAAAGCGGGGCATACAACGGCTATGACAGGGGATGGAGTTAATGATATCCTGGCTCTTCGTGAGGCGGATTGTTCTATCGTGATGGCTGAGGGAGACCCTGCGACTCGTCAGATTGCTAATCTGGTTCTCTTGAACTCTGACTTTAATGATGTTCCTGAGATTCTCTTTGAAGGTCGTCGGGTGGTCAATAACATCGCCCATATCGCCCCTATTTTCTTGATTAAGACTATTTATTCCTTCCTGTTAGCGGTCATCTGTATTGCCAGTGCTCTTCTAGGACGGTCTGAGTGGATTTTGATTTTCCCCTTCATTCCGATCCAGATTACCATGATCGACCAGTTCGTGGAAGGTTTCCCACCATTCGTTTTGACGTTTGAGCGAAATATCAAGCCTGTCGAGCCAAACTTCCTCAGAAGGTCTATGCTTCGTGCCCTACCAAGTGCACTTATGGTTGTGTTCAGCGTTCTTTTTGTGAAACTATTTGGAAGTAGTCAAGGCTGGTCTGAGATAGAAATCTCAACCCTCCTCTATTATCTACTTGGGTCTATCGGTTTCTTATCCGTATTTAGAGCCTGCATGCCATTTACTCTCTGGCGTGTACTCTTAATTGTCTGGTCAGTAGGTGGCTTCTTAGCTACAGCTCTCTTCCCAAGAATTCAAAAACTGCTTGAAATTTCGACATTAACAGGACAAACACTGCCTGTCTATGGGGCCATGATGCTGGTCTTTACCGTAATTTTCATCCTGACAAGTCGCTATCAAGCCAGAAAATAAAGAAAGACTGCAATCTGTGGATTGCGGTTTTTTTAGGTGCAAGATTGCTAGCTGAAATGTGGTATAATAAGAGGTAACAGAGTTTTGGAAAGTGAGAGAAGATGATTTCAAAGAGATTAGAATTAGTGGCGTCCTTTGTGCCACAGGGGGCCATTTTACTAGATGTGGGAAGTGACCATGCTTATCTGCCTATCGAGTTGGTGGAGAGAGGCCAAATCGAAGGAGCTATTGCAGGGGAGGTGGTGGAAGGTCCCTACCAATCTGCGGTTAAAAATGTTGAGGCTCATAGCTTAAAGGAGAAAATCCAAGTCCGTTTAGCCAATGGCTTGGCAGCCTTTGAAGAGGCAGATCAGGTATCGGTCATCACCATTGCAGGTATGGGGGGCCGTTTGATTGCTAGGATTTTAGAAGAAGGCTTGGACAAGTTAGCTAATGTAGAACGTTTGATCCTCCAGCCCAATAATCGTGAAGATGATTTGCGTATCTGGTTGCAAGACAATGGTTTTCAGATTGTAGCGGAAAGCATTCTAGAAGAAGCTGGAAAGTTTTACGAGATTTTGGTGGTGGAAGCAGGACAAATGAAGCTATCAGCTAGTGATGTCCGCTTTGGACCTTTCTTGTCCAAAGAAGTCAGTCCAGTCTTTGTCCAAAAATGGCAAAAAGAAGCGGTTAAGCTAGAGTTCGCCCTCGAACAAATCCCAGAAAAAAATCTGGAGGAACGTCAAGTTTTAGTAGATAAAATTCAAGCCATCAAGGAGGTGCTTTCATGCTAGCAAGTGAAGTAATACAAGCTTATGAAGCCTTTTGCCCTCAGGAATTTTCAATGGAGGGTGACAGTCGTGGCCTGCAAATTGGCACTTTGGATAAGGATATCCAAAGTGTCATGGTAGCTCTCGATATTCGTGAAGAAACGGTGGCTGAAGCCATTGAAAAGGGTGTGGATTTGATTATCGTTAAGCACGCGCCAATTTTCCGTCCTATCAAGGATCTGATAGCCAGCCGTCCGCAAAATCAGATTTACATCGACCTGATCAAGCATGACATTGCCGTTTATGTCAGTCATACTAATATCGATATTGTAGAGAATGGTCTCAATGACTGGTTCTGCCAGATGCTAGGCATTGAGGAGACGACTTATCTCCAGGAAACAGGCCCTGAACGTGGGATTGGTCGTATTGGGAATGTTCAGTCTCAGACATTTGGAGAATTGGCCCAGAATGTCAAGCAAGTCTTTGGTCTAGATAGTCTTCGAATGGTGCATTATCAAGAGAGCGATTTGCAGAAGCCTATTTCAAGAGTGGCCATCTGTGGTGGAAGTGGGCAGTCATTCTATAAGGATGCTTTGGCAAAGGGGGCAGATGTCTATATCACTGGTGATATTTACTACCACACTGCCCAGGATATGTTGTCTGATGGGTTACTGGCATTGGACCCAGGTCACTATATTGAAGTGCTTTTTGTGGAAAAAATTTCTGCACTCCTTACTCAATGGAAGGCTGAAAATGGCTGGACAATTGATATTGTACCTAGTCAAGCATCGACCAATCCTTTCCACCATATCTAGTTAGAAAGTGAAGACAATGAAAAAAGTTGCTATTATCGGAGCAGGGATTGTAGGTGCAACAGCTGCCTACTACCTCTCTAAAGAAAGTGACCTAGAAGTAACCGTCTTTGACCATGGACAAGGTCAGGCTACCAAGGCTGCAGCAGGAATTATCAGTCCTTGGTTTTCCAAACGTCGCAATAAAGCCTGGTACAAAATGGCGCGCTTGGGGGCTGACTTTTATGTGGATTTGTTGGCTGATTTAGTGAAGTCAGGGAAAGAAATTGACTTTTACCAGCGTTCGGGAGTCTTTCTCCTGAAAAAGGATAAAACTAAGTTGGAAGAACTCTATCAACTAGCCCTCCAGCGTAGAGAAGAATCTCCTTTGATAGGCCGGTTAGCCATTCTGGACCAAGCATCAGCTAACGAATTATTCCCTGGTTTGCAGGGATTTGACCGTCTGCTCTATGCTTCTGGTGGAGCGAGAGTAGATGGTCAACTCTTGGTGACTCGTTTGCTAGAAGCCAGTCAGGTCAAGCTGGTCAAAGAAAAAGTGAGTCTGACACCTTTAACATCGGGTTACCAGATTGACGAAGAGGTGTTTGATCAGGTTATTTTGGCGACGGGAGCTTGGTTGGGACATCTGTTAGAGCCTTTAGGTTATGAAGTAGATGTTCGTCCCCAAAAGGGGCAACTCCGAGATTATCAGCTGGCCCAAGACATGGAAGCTTACCCTGTTGTTATGCCAGAAGGGGAGTGGGATTTGATTCCTTTTGCAGGTGGGAAATTGTCCTTAGGTGCTACTCATGAAAATGACATGGGATTTGATTTGACGGTAGATGAAACTTTACTCCAGAAAATGGAGGAGGCAGCCTTGCCTCACTACCCAACCTTGGCAGAAGCGAAATCATCTGGTGAACGTGTGGGAATCCGTGCCTATACCAGTGATTTCTCTCCTTTCTTTGGAGAGGTTCCAGAATTGTCAGGTGTCTATTCAGCCAGTGGACTAGGTTCATCAGGCCTCACAACGGGTCCTATCATTGGCTACCATCTAGCTCAACTGATTCAAGGCAAGGAGTTGACCTTGGACCCTCTAAACTACCCAATTGAAAACTATGTCAAACGAGTAAAAAGCGAATAATACTCAATGAAAATCAAAGAACAAACTAGGAAACTAGCTGCAGGCTGCTCAAAGCACTGCTTTGAGGTTGTGGATAGAACTGACGAAGTCAGCTCAAAACACTGTTTTGAGGTTGTGGATAGAACTGACGAAGTCAGTAACATATATATGGCAAGGCGACGTTGACATGGTTTGAAGAGATTTTCAAAGAGTATAAGCATTTTACTGAAATTTTATCCTACCCTCTAGGATGGCAAATGACATTCCCTATCAAAAATGGTAAAATAAGAAAAAATAATCCGAGAATCGAGGAAAAAAGATGCAAGAAAAGATTTTGGTAACGGGTGGAGCAGGTTTTATCGGAACCCACACTGTTATTGAGTTAATCCAAGCAGGTCATCAGGTTGTTGTGGTGGATAACCTTGTGAATAGTAATAGAAAAAGTTTAGAAGTTGTTGAAAGAATCACAGGAGTTGAAATTCCGTTTTATGAGGCAGATATCCGTGATACAGATACTCTAAGAGATATTTTCAAGCAAGAAGAACCAACAGGGGTCATTCACTTTGCTGGTTTGAAGGCTGTCGGTGAATCTACCCGTATTCCTCTTGCCTACTATGACAACAATATCGCTGGAACTGTTAGTCTTTTGAAGGTCATGGAAGAAAACAACTGTAAAAACATTATTTTCAGTTCTTCTGCGACAGTTTACGGAGATCCTCATACAGTGCCAATCTTGGAAGATTTCCCACTTTCAGTGACCAATCCATACGGCCGTACTAAGCTTATGCTAGAGGAAATTTTGACCGATATCTATAAGGCGGACTCAGAATGGAATGTGGTCTTACTTCGTTATTTCAACCCAATCGGAGCTCATGAGAGCGGAGATTTGGGAGAAAATCCAAACGGTATTCCAAACAATCTCTTGCCATATGTGACTCAAGTAGCCGTTGGAAAATTAGAGCAAGTGCAAGTGTTTGGAGACGATTACGATACGGAAGACGGAACTGGTGTTCGTGACTATATCCACGTTGTCGATTTGGCTAAAGGTCACGTCGCAGCTCTGAAAAAAATCCAAAAAGGTTCAGGCCTAAACGTTTATAATCTTGGAACAGGTAAAGGCTACTCAGTTCTTGAAATTATCCAAAACATGGAAAAAGCGGTGGGACGTCCAATTCCTTACCGTATCGTAGACCGTCGCCCAGGGGATATCGCAGCCTGCTATTCAGATCCTGCAAAAGCCAAAGCAGAACTGGGCTGGGAAGCAGAATTAGGCATCACCCAAATGTGTGAAGACGCATGGCGTTGGCAAAGCAAGCATCCAAATGGATTTGAAGACTAAGATGGTGATGTCAATCATTGTCCCCTGTTTAAACGAAGAGGAAGTACTTCCTCTTTTTTATCAGGCTTTGGAAGCTTTACTTCCAGATTTGGAAACAGAAATCGAGTATGTCTTTGTCGACGATGGATCAAGTGATGGGACCTTGGAACTCTTAAAGACCTATCGGGAGCAAAATTCGGCAGTTCATTATATTTCTTTCTCTCGAAATTTTGGCAAAGAAGCAGCTCTGTATGCAGGCTTACAATATGCGACAGGAGATCTGGTGGTGGTGATGGATGCAGACCTTCAGGATCCTCCTGGTATGTTGCTTGAGATGAAAAACTTACTAGACCAAAATGCAGATTTAGACTGTGTAGGAACACGGAGAACTAGTCGGGCGGGAGAACCCTTCTTTCGCAGTTTCTGTGCTGATCTCTTTTATGGCTTCATGAAAAAAATTAGTCCAGTAGCCCTGCCGTCAGGTGTCCGTGATTTTCGCATGATGAGAAGGTCTGTAGTGGATGCCATTTTAAGCTTGATTGAGTCCAATCGCTTTTCGAAGGGACTCTTTGCCTGGGTCGGCTTTAAAACCCACTATCTGGACTATCCAAATGTCGAAAGGCAGGCTGGCAAGACCAGTTGGAGTTTTAGGCAACTCTTTTTCTACTCCATTGAAGGGATTGTTAATTTTTCAGATTTTCCCTTGATTATAGCCTTTGTGGCAGGTCTCCTATCTTGTTTTATTTCTCTACTTATGACCTTTTTTGTTGTGGTTCGAACCCTCATTTTGGGCAATCCGACATCAGGTTGGACCTCTCTGATGTCTGTTATTCTCTTCCTTGGTGGGATTCAACTCTTGACCATTGGGATTCTCGGCAAGTATATCAGTAAGATTTATATAGAGACTAAAAAAAGACCACTTTATCTCGTCAAAGAAAAAAGTGACCTTCCTGATTTTACAGAAAAAAATAAAGAGAAAAGACTATAATTTTGCATGGAAATATGCTAAACTAGAAGGAGTGGAACGTTCTTGTCGGTATTAGAGTTAATCTTTAATCAAGGCATGTGTCGGACAGTTTCTAACAGCTTCTACAACGTCCTGACTAGGAGAAATTTCTTTTTCTAGTTGGTCAGGGTCATCGTAAAAACGCACGATTCCATTATCGTGGTAATCAAATAATTCAGAATAAGTTTGGCAAAGCCCACAGGCAATGCAACGTTCAGGTATAAGTGTGATTTTCATATTTATATTGTAATAAGAAAAGTAAAAAAAAACAAGGAGTAAGGTATGGCAAAAGAACCGTGGCAAGAAGATATTTTTGAGAATCAAGAAGAAACAAGATCAGAACGTCGTAAGAGAGAACAAGGTGGAGGAGTGCTGGCTAATCGTATCTTGACTATTTTAGCAAGTATTTTCTTTGTAATTGTAGTCGTGATGGTTATTGTTCTGATCTATCTTTCATCGGGTGGGAGTAATCGCACAGCTGCCTTGAAAGATTTTCACGATTCAGATACAAAAGTAGAGCAAGTTTCTTCTACTTCTAGTAGTAGTTCAGAGCAGGCATCTTCTAGTTCAGAGGAGAAGGTAGAAGAGTCATCTAGTAGCTCAGAACATCCAACTGATCCAGAAGGAACTACAAAAGTTATGGCTGGAGAAGGAGAAGCCGCCATTGCCGCTCGTGCAGGAATCTCGATTGCTCAGTTAGAGGCTTTGAATCCTGGCCATATGGCTACAGGATCTTGGTTTGCTAATCCAGGTGATGTTGTCAAAATCAAATAGGAGTTGATATGAAAACAATTCAAATTGCTATTGACGGTCCTGCTTCAAGTGGTAAGAGTACAGTCGCAAAGATTATTGCCAAGGATTTTGGATTCACCTACCTAGATACAGGTGCTATGTATCGTGCAGCGACCTACATGGCTCTCAAGAACCAATTAGGAGTTGAACAAGTTGAAGAACTCTTAGACTTATTGGACCAGCATCCAATCAGTTTCGGGCGCTCAGAAACTGGAGAACAGCTTGTCTTTGTAGGAGATGTGGATATTACCCATCCTATCCGTGAAAATGAAGTGACCAATCATGTTTCTGCTATTGCAGCAATTCCTGAAGTACGTGAGAAACTAGTTTCTCTCCAACAAGAGATTGCCCAGCAAGGTGGGATTGTCATGGATGGTCGCGATATTGGGACTGTTGTATTGCCACAAGCAGAATTGAAAATTTTCCTAGTAGCTTCGGTAGATGAAAGAGCAGAGCGCCGTTACAAGGAAAATATTGCCAAGGGAATTGAAACAGACCTTGAAACCCTAAAAGAGGAAATTGCTGCGCGTGACTACAAGGATAGTCATCGCGAGACTTCGCCTCTCAAACAAGCAGAGGACGCTGTCTACCTTGATACAACTGGCTTGAACATTCAAGAAGTAGTTGAAAAAATCAAAGCAGAAGCTGAAAAAAGAATGTAGATGTAGAAAAGCCGATAGATTGATATCGGTTTTTTTCTATATTTGTCAAAATAATGATTTTAAGGTATAATAGTTGCTGTTCGAGAAATTTTGATTTTCAAAGAATAGTGAATGATGATAAGGAGAAACCATGAACAACTTACCAAATTGCCCAAAATGTAACTCAGAGTATGTCTACGAAGATGGTGCCCTACTGGTTTGCCCAGAGTGTGCTTATGAGTGGAATCCTGCTGAAGTTGCAGATGTAGAAGAGGGTCTTGTTGCTATCGATGCCAACGGGAATAAATTGGCTGATGGTGATACTGTAACCCTCATCAAGGACTTGAAAGTAAAAGGTGCGCCAAAAGATTTGAAACAAGGGACGCGCGTGAAAAATATCCGCATCGTAGAAGGCGACCACAATATCGACTGTAAAATTGATGGCTTTGGTGCCATGAAACTCAAATCAGAGTTTGTGAAGAAAATTTAAGCATGTCAAAACACTATAAACTTGTATTTTATAGCCGTATCTTCTTGTTTCTAGCGGCTTTTACGGGAGTTTATCTTGAAATCGCCAAGCATGGTGGCTTTGGGATGCTTCTCTACTATACGGTTCTGTCCAACCTTTTAGTCGCGATTTTTACGCTCTATCTCCTAAAGGTTATGAGCCGTTTAGGTGAAAACTGGCAAAGGCCAAGCCTCTTGCGCTTAAAAGGTGGGGTCACCATGAGTATCATGATTACCTGTGTGATTTACCATTTCCTATTAGCGCCTATTGCGACTAATTTCTATACCCTAGAAAATTTCCTTTGCCACTATATCGTTCCCCTCTGGTTTTTAGCAGATACCCTCTTTTTTGACAGACAGGGTCAATACAAAATCTGGGATCCAGTTGTGTGGACGATTTTACCCTTGCTGTATATGATTTTTGCTCTTTTTAATGGCTTGGTACTGAAACTTGATGTTCCTAATTCTAAGGTCAGTCCCTTCCCTTACTTCTTTTTGAATGTGAACAAGGGGTGGGATGTCGTGTTCAAGTGGTGTCTGATTATCTTTGTTGCTTATATGGTGGCAGGATTTATCTTCTACTTTATTAAGCAAATCAAGAGAAAGTCATCCTAATACTCTTCGAGAATCTCTTCAAATCACGTCAGTTTCGCCTTGCCGTATATATAGTTACTGACTTCGTCAGTTTCATCTACAACCTCAAAACCATGTTTTGAGCTGACTTCGTCAGTTCTATCTACAACCTCAAAGCAGTGCTTTGAGCAACCTGCGGCTAGCTTCCTAGTTTGCTCTTTGATTTTCATTGAGTATAAGACACAAGGGATTCATTTTCGAGTTTAAGAAGGAGTCTATACACCAAAGAGGCTTCTTCTTTTCTTGCTTGTTTGATAAGTATCAAAAGAGTAGAAGATTAAGAGAAAATATAGAAAGAGATTTCATGAAACAATTTTTAGAACGGGCCAGTATTTTGGCTCTCTCCCTCGTTTTGATTACCTCCTTTTCCATCTCGAGTGCCCTGCCAGCCATGTTTGACTATTATCAAGGTTATCCTAAGGAACAAATTGAGCTCTTGGCGAGCTTGCCTTCCTTTGGAATCATGATTATGTTATTACTAAATGGTTTCTTAGAAAAAATATTTCCTGAGCGCTTACAGATCAGTTTGGGATTGCTGATTTTATCACTAAGTGGAACTGCTCCCTTTTGGTACCAAGCTTATCCTTTTGTCTTTGGAACACGGATTCTTTTTGGTTTAGGTGTTGGGATGATCAATGCCAAGGCCATTTCTATTATCAGTGAACGCTATCAAGGAAAAACGAGAATTCAGATGTTAGGGCTACGCGGTTCTGCAGAGGTCGTTGGGGCTTCTCTCATTACCTTGGCAGTCGGCCAATTGTTGGCCTTTGGTTGGACAGCTACTTTCTTAGCTTATAGTGCTGGATTTTTAGTTCTGATCCTTTATCTGCTCTTTGTACCTTATGGAAAAGAAAAGAAAGAAGTCAAGAAAAAAACGAAGGAAGCAAGTCGCTTAACTCGGGAAATGAAGGGCTTGATTTTTATCTTAGCTATTGAAGCGGCGGTTGTAGTTTGTACCAATACAGCTATTACCATCCGTATTCCAAGTCTGATGGTGGAAAGAGGACTGGGAGATGCCCAGTTATCTAGTTTTGTTCTTAGTGTCATGCAGTTAATCGGGATTGTGGCTGGTGTGAGTTTTTCTTTCCTGATTTCAATATTTAAAGAGAAACTGCTCCTCTGGTCTGGTATTACCTTCGGCTTGGGGCAAATTGTGATTGCCTTGTCTCCATCCTTGTGGGTGGTAGTGGCAGGAAGTATTCTGGCTGGCTTTGCCTACAGTGTAGCCTTGACGACAGTCTTTCAACTTGTCTCTGAAAGAATTCCAGCTAAACTCCTCAATCAAGCAACCTCATTTGCAGTTTTAGGCTGTAGTTTCGGAGCCTTTACGACTCCATTCGTTCTAGGTGCAATTGGCTTATTAACTCACAATGGGATGTTGGTCTTTGCTATCTTAGGATCTTGGTTAATTGTAACCTCTATCTTTGTCATGTACCTACTTCAAAAGAGAGCTTAGGATTGGTTTCCTAAGTTTTTCTTTTTTGGATTTTTGTACCCAGACACTATTTGATTTAGGGCCTTGTTTACAGACTAATTTCTTGATAAAATAGGAGTTATGACAAGATATAAAGCAACTATTTCCTATGATGGTTACGTCTTTGCTGGTTTTCAGCGCCAGCCTCATGCGCGTAGCGTTCAGGAAGAAATTGAAAAAACCTTGACCAGGTTAAATAAAGGGCAAGCCATTACTGTTCACGGTGCTGGTAGGACAGATAGTGGAGTTCATGCTCTGGGACAGGTTATTCATTTTGATCTACCTTATCAGATGGATGAGGAGAAGCTCCGTTTTGCTTTGGACACCCAGTCTCCTGAAGATATTGATGTGATTTCGATTGAGCTTGTGGCGGATGATTTTCATTGCCGTTATGCCAAGCATAGCAAGACCTATGAGTTTATCGTGGATAGAGGACGTCCCAAAAATCCTATGCGCCGTCACTATGCCACCCACTTTCCTTATCCGCTTGATGTGGAACGGATGCGGGAGGCTATCAAAAAATTAGAAGGCACTCATGATTTCACCGGCTTTACAGCCTCTGGGACTAGTGTAGAGGATAAGGTTCGCACCATCACAGAAGCTAGTCTTAGGGTTGATGAGACAGGCCAGTTTTTGACCTTTACCTTTTCAGGAAATGGTTTCTTGTATAAGCAGATTCGCAATATGGTGGGGACACTGCTTAAAATCGGCAATAACCGCATGCCAGTAGAGCAGATTGACCTCATCTTGAAGAAAAAGGACAGGCAGCTTGCAGGTCCCACTGCAGCACCAAATGGTTTGTATTTAAAGGAGATTCGTTATGAAGAATAATCGTATTTTAGCACTTTCTGGAAATGATATTTTTAGTGGTGGTGGTTTGTCAGCTGATTTGGCTACTTATACCTTGAACGGCTTGCATGGCTTTGTAGCAGTGACTTGTTTGACAGCCTTGACGGAAAAGGGCTTTGAAGTCTTTCCAACTGACGATACCATTTTTCAACATGAATTAGATAGCTTGCGTGATGTGGAGTTTGGGGGGATTAAGATTGGTCTTCTACCAACTGTCAGTGTGGCTGAGAAGGCCTTGGACTTTATCAAGCAATGCCCAGGAGTGCCTGTGGTTCTGGACCCTGTCTTGGTCTGCAAGGAAACACACGACGTAGCTGTAAGTGAACTCTGTCAAGAGTTGATTCGCTTTTTCCCTTATGTCAGTGTGATTACGCCTAATCTTCCTGAAGCAGAATTATTGACTGGTCAGGAAATCAAAACCTTGGAAGACATGAAAGCTGCAGCGCAGAAATTGCATGAATTAGGAGCGCCAGCAGTCATTATCAAGGGAGGCAATCGCCTTAGTCAGGACAAGGCTGTAGATGTCTTTTATGATGGACAAAACTTTACAGTCCTAGAAAATCCTGTCATTCAAGGGCAAAATGCTGGTGCAGGTTGTACCTTTGCCTCTAGCATTGCCAGTCACTTGGTTAAAGGTGATGAACTTTTACCAGCAGTAGAAAGCTCTAAGGATTTCGTTTATCGTTCTATTGCACAAGCAGATCAGTATGGAGTAAGACAATATGAAGCAAACCAAAACAACTAAAATCGCCCTTGTATCCCTCTTAACCGCCCTCTCTGTGGTTCTAGGTTATTTCTTAAAAATTCCAACACCGACAGGCATTTTAACTCTTTTAGATGCGGGTGTCTTCTTTACGGCCTTCTACTTTGGTAGTCGTGAAGGGGCTGTAGTAGGAGGACTAGCAGGTTTCTTGATTGACCTCTTATCAGGCTATCCTCAGTGGATGTTCTTTAGCTTGGTCAACCATGGCTTGCAGGGATTTTTCGCAGGATTTAAAGGAAAAACTCAGTGGTTAGGCCTTATCTTAGCAACGATTGCCATGGTAGGGGGTTACGCCTTGGGCTCTACATTGATGAATGGCTGGGCTGCAGCTCTACCAGAAATTTTACCAAATTTCATGCAAAATATGGTAGGGATGATTGTAGGATTTATCCTTAGTCAAAGTATCAAGAAGATTAAGTAATGAGGCTGAGTCAAAAGTCTTTCAAATAAGAAAAACGCATAGTATCAGGTGTTGAAAAACCTTGATACTATGCGTTTTATTGTGGGAAGATTTTCGAAGAATTTTAATCAAAATAAAGCAAGTCTTTGCTGGTGTTTGTAAAGAGGTCAAAGCCATCTTTGGTAACAACACCACAGTCTTCGATACGGACACCGACTTTACCAGGGATATAGATACCTGGTTCAACAGAGAAGCACATGCCTTCTTCGATGACCATGTCGTTTCCTTCCATGATAGATGGGAATTCATGGACATCCATACCGATACCGTGACCGAGACGGTGGTTGAAGTACTCGCCGTAACCAGCTTTTTCGATGACCTCACGAGCAGCGCGATCCACTTCATGGGCAGTCACTCCTGGCTTGATAAAGTCAAGAGCAGCTTGTTGGGCTTCAAGAGTCAAGTTATAAATGTCTTTCTTGAATTGGTCAGGTTTGCCGACTGCGACTGTACGAGTCATATCTGACGCATAGCCGTTGACTAGAACACCAAGGTCAAAGAGGAGAAGAGCATCATTTTCAACCTTGTTAGCTGCTGGAATACCGTGTGGATTTGCAGCATTATCACCAGTCAAGACCATGGTATCAAAGCTCATTTCATAACCTTCACGCTTCATAGCAAAGTCAATTTGGGCGATGATATCTGTCTCTGTCTTATCAAGAGAAATATTATCAAAGCCAACCTTAACAGCCTTGTCCGCATAGAGACCTGCAACCATCATTTTTTGCACTTCGTCAGCAGATTTGATGAGGCGCATGCGTTGGATACGAGGTGTGAGGTTGTTAAACTCAGCAGTTTCAAAAACTGTTTTCAAGCCATGATATTTGGTCAAGATGAGATTGTCAAACTCAACAGCGACACGTTTGAAGTCAAGTTGTGGAAGAGCATGTTTCATTTTTTGCCATGGATTTTCAGAGTCCACATAGCCCACAACTGGGAAGGAAACAGTGCTGCTCGCACGCTCCACTTCAAGGGCTGGGACAAAAAGGAGGGGTTCCTGATCCGCTAGGACAAAAAGGAACATTTGGCGTTCATGGGGATCACTGTAAAAGCCAGTGAGGTAATTGATTGTGACGGGGTCAGATACGACAGCGACGTCTAGTTTTTCTGATTCAAGATATGTTACGATTTGTTGTAATTTAGACATATGCTACCTTCTTTCTACCCCTCTATTTTGGCAAAAAATGAGAGAAAATGCAAGGGAGAAGGGTAAAAGAACAGACAAAAAGAACTCCGACAAGATAACGGAGTTCTTTGATATCATTTTCCTTTGTTTAAGAAAAGTCAGCCTTGCTTTTGACATCACTGTATTCTTCAGCGATTTCTTGGCTGAGAATGTCCTCATAAGCAGGGAGTTGAATGTCCTGACCATATTTCTTCTTGAGGGCAGTAGTGACTAGGCGATAAGCTAGATTGGCATTACGAGAGAGGATAGGCCCGTGGAAGTAGGAACCAAAGACATTCTTATAATGAACACCTTCGCCGACTTTTTCTTCGTTATTTCCATTTCCATAGACAACCTGTCCCAGCGGTTTTTGATCATCTGAGAGGAAGGTACGGCCCTGATGATTTTCAAAACCATAGTAGGTTTCATCGAAATCTTCATTGTGAATCTTGATGTCCCCGATAAAACGGTTATTGGTCTGGTTGAGCGTGTAGTGGCCCATGACCCCTAGTCCTTCGATGCGTCTCCCTGAAGCTTCAACATAATATTGGCCCAATAGTTGGAAACCACCGCAGATAGCCAGAACCACACCGTCGTTTTGGATGTAGTTGTCAATGCTCTCTTTTTTAGCAGGTAGGTCGTCTGCAATGATACTCTGTTCAAAGTCTTGACCACCACCGAAAAAGGCAATGTCGTAGTGATTTTCATCAAAGTTATCATGGAGAGAAACGATGTCAACCGTCACATGGGCTCCCAGTTTTTCAGCCACATACTTGAGCATGAGGATGTTTCCATTGTCCCCATAGGTATTCATGAGATTTCCGTAGAGGTGGGCAATGTTGAGCTGATAGGGGTAATTGCCAGCTTTTGAGGAAAGTGAAGTATAAACCATTAGTTCATCTCCTTTCTAACAATCTGACGACTAGCCAGCAGTTCGCGGAATTCAAGCATAGCAGTATAGGTAGCTAGAATATAAGCATGCTTGCAGTCTTGGTTCTCAATGGTCTTAAGAACTTGCTCCAGACTACTTGTTTCAGTAATTTTATCAGCTGGATAGCCAGTTACTCGTAGACGACGTGCGATTTCAGAATGGCGAACACCGCCAGCGTTGATTTCGGGAATGTCCATGTCAGTGATTTGTTCAAAATCAGCATCCCAGATCCAGCTGGTGTCAATTCCATCTGCATAGTTGGCATTTAGGAGGACAGATAGGCTAAATGGATAAGGAGCTAGTTTAATCATCTCGATAGCTTGGGTCGCACCGACTGGATTTTTAATCAAGACGAGGGTGCATTCCTTGTCACCGATATGGAAGGTTTCCTGGCGTCCAAAGACAGCACGACTCTTATCAAATCCCTGCTTGATTAGTTGGGAATCTGCGCCGAGGAAACGGGCGATAGCCACAGCAGCTAGGGCGTTGTAGATGTTGTAAAGTCCACCGATTTGGATGCCGTATTCTTGGCCGTCAATGACAAAGCGAGAGCGATTGTTGGTTAACTCAACTAGTTCTGTCAAGCGATAGTCGAGATCAGGACGTTTACATCCACAACCTTCACAGATATAGGCACCCAAGTTTGCATAAGTATTGTGCTCATATTTGAGGATGCCTTGGCAGTCAGGGCAGAGGATTCCTTCGGTATTATAGTGAGCCAGCTGAGCTGGACCTTTCTCCAAGTCAAAACCAAAATACTGTACAGGATTTGGAATAGCTGGCTTGTAGAAAAGTGGACTGTCTCCATTAAGAAGAACAGTGGCAGTAGGCACCTTACGAATGGCATCCAAAATCATCTTGTAAGTTGTGTAAATCTCACCATAGCGGTCCATCTGGTCACGGAAAATATTAGTAATAACAAATAAGCTTGGCTTGATGTAGTCACAGATACGAGATAGACTGGCTTCGTCGATTTCTAGGACGGCAATATTTTTCCCAGTTTTAGAAGATTTGGCTGTTAAGAAGGTTGTCGCAATTCCTGTAATCATGTTGGCACCGCTTGGGTTGGTCAGAACTTGACCATAAACCTCTTTTAAAATGCCGACAGTGAGAGCAGTTGTCAAGGTTTTTCCGTTGGTTCCAGTCACTACGACAATCTCGTAGTTCTTAGCTAGGTTTTGTAAAATATCTTTATCGAATTGAAGGGCAAGTTTTCCTGGAAGCGTACTTCCACGGCCAAGACGGCTTAAAATGAAGTGGGAAGAACGCCCAGCAAGAAGGCCCAAAGTAGTTTTTAATTTCATGTTTCTATTATATCATAAAAGAAGGAAAAGACAGATTTGAGATTCCGCAGAAGTAAAAACAGCCCAAGGAGGGCTGTTCGATACGATTAAATCTCAACTTAAATCGCAAACAAGTCATTCAAGTTCTCAGCCAAGGTTGGGTGAGTGAAGATTTGTTTTGTGAAGTAAGTGTAAGGAATCTTGTTGTCCATAGCAACAGTGATGATGTTGATGATTTCTTGAGAACCTTCTGAGAAGATGCTTGCTCCAAGAATTTCTTTTGTTTCAGTATTGACAACAGCTTTGAAAGCTCCGCGAAGGTCTCCATTTACATGACCACGAGGCATTGCTGCAACAGGGATTTCCTTAACAGCGTATGGAAGTTTCAAATCAGCTGCTTGGCTTTCAGTCAACCCAACTTGTGAAAGTGCAGGTGTGATGAACATAGTGTTTGGTACATTGAGACGGTCTTCAAGTGTGTAGCTGCCATCTCCAGCAAGGTAGCTGTATACAACACGGAAGTCATCAAGTGAAATGTAAGTAAATTGAAGGCCACCGTTGACATCTCCAACTGCAAAGACACCAGGAACGTTTGTTTGGCAGTGTTTGTCTACTTTAATAGCGCCACGTTCAGTTAGTTCAATGTCTGTATTTTCAAGTTGAAGTGGTTCTACATTTGGTTTGCGTCCTGTTGCGTAGAGAAGGGCATCGAAACGGTAAGTTTCGTTTTCAGTCACAACGAGCACTTGGTCACCGTCGTTTTTGATTTCAGTAGTACGGATATTTTGAAGCAATTCAATACCGTCTTCTTCCATGTATTGTTTAGCAAGAGCTGCGATGGAAGGTTCTGCACGAGGTAGGAAAGTATCCAAGGCATCTAGAACTGTAACCTTGCTTCCAAGTTTGTTGTAAAGACCAGCAAATTCAAGACCGATATTTCCTCCACCAAGAACTCCAAGTTTTTCAGGCAATTTGTCCAAGTTTTGGATACCTGTTGAGTCAAAGACGTTTTTGCTTGTAGCAAGTCCAGGGATTGGCAAGACGTTTGAAACAGCACCAGTGTTGATGACGATTGTTTCAGCGGTCAGTTCTTTCTTTTCATCACCAGCTTGGATTTCGATGACTTTATTTGAAAGGAAGTGAGCTTCCGCATCAAAGATGTCCACGCCTGTACCAGCAACAGTAGCATAGTTTTTACCGTTGAGGCGACCAGTGATAGTGTTTTTGGTAGCAATTACTTCTTCAAAAGACAAGTCCTTCTCAGCAGCAACTAGCAAAGTCTTAGTTGGGATACAACCAATGTTGATACAAGTTCCACCGTACATAGCTTTGCTACGTTCAACGAGGGCAACTTTTTTGCCAGCTGAAGCTAATTTACCTGCTAGTGTTTTACCAGCTTTACCAAATCCGATAACGATTAAATCATAAGTTAACATTTAGAGTTCCTCCTATTCGAATTTCATTCTAGCATAAGAAAAAAACTTTTGCACAATTCTGCTACGCTTTAAAAAAGTTTATGAAATAGTGGAAATTTCATCCTTATTTTCTCTGAAAAATCGTTTACATGAGTTTATCGATAGATTGGGCTATCTTTTGCTTCTCTCTTGTGTTATACTAGATAGGTTGCAAAGAAAACAGTACTTTTCTTTTGTGGAAAAGAAGCAACACGATTTTATATCCAGTATATGAAAATACGTCATAAAAAGAAAAGTATAAACTAAGCCCTATAGGGTGGCTTCGCACCACCTTTAGAAAGAAGAATATCGTGAAATTTAATGAATTAAACTTGTCTGCTGATTTGCTAGCAGAGATTGAAAAAGCTGGTTTTGTAGAAGCCAGTCCGATCCAAGAACAAACCATTCCCTTGGCCCTTGAAGGCAAGGACGTTATCGGTCAAGCTCAGACTGGTACAGGAAAAACTGCAGCCTTTGGCTTGCCTACCCTTGAAAAAATCCGTACAGAAGAAGCAACCATCCAAGCCTTGGTCATCGCTCCAACTCGTGAACTTGCTGTCCAAAGTCAAGAAGAACTTTTCCGCTTTGGTCGTAGTAAGGGAGTCAAAGTCCGCTCAGTATATGGCGGATCAAGCATTGAAAAACAAATTAAGGCTCTTAAATCTGGTGCCCATATCGTGGTGGGAACTCCAGGTCGCCTCTTGGACTTGATTAAACGCAAGGCCTTGAAATTACAAGATATTGAAACTCTTATCCTTGACGAAGCGGATGAAATGCTCAATATGGGCTTCCTAGAAGATATCGAGGCCATCATTTCTCGTGTCCCTGAAAACCGTCAAACTTTGCTTTTCTCAGCAACTATGCCAGATGCCATCAAACGTATCGGTGTTCAGTTTATGAAAGAACCTGAGCATGTCAAGATTGCTGCTAAGGAATTGACAACAGAATTGGTTGACCAATACTATATTCGTGTTAAAGAACAAGAAAAGTTTGATACCATGACTCGTCTCATGGATGTGGAACAGCCTGAGCTTGCTATCGTATTTGGTCGTACAAAACGTCGTGTAGATGAATTGACTCGTGGTTTGAAAATCCGTGGCTTCCGTGCAGAAGGAATTCATGGTGATTTGGACCAAAACAAACGTCTTCGTGTCCTTCGTGACTTCAAAAATGGCAATCTTGATGTTTTGGTTGCGACAGACGTTGCAGCGCGTGGCTTGGATATTTCAGGTGTGACCCATGTCTATAACTACGATATTCCACAAGATCCTGAAAGTTATGTTCACCGTATCGGTCGAACAGGTCGTGCTGGTAAGTCAGGTCAGTCTATTACTTTCGTATCACCAAATGAAATGGGCTACCTTCAAATCATTGAAAACTTGACTAAGAAACGTATGAAAGGTCTCAAACCTGCAAGTGCAGAAGAAGCCTTCCAAGCAAAAAAACAGGTAGCTCTCAAGAAAATCGAACGTGATTTTGCAGATGAAACTATCCGTGGCAACTTTGAGAAATTTGGTAAGGATGCTCGTAAGCTAGCTGCCGAATTTACTCCAGAAGAATTGGCAATGTATATCTTGAGTCTGACTGTTCAAGACCCAGATAGTCTTCCTGAAGTGGAGATTGCACGTGAAAAACCACTGCCATTTAAACCATCAGGTAATGGCTTCGGTGGTAACGCTAAGGGAGGTCGTCGTGGAGATGACCGTCGTGATAATCGCCGAGGAGACAACCGTCGTGGTGGTCGCCGTGATGATTTCAAAAAAGGAAGTCGTGGCAACGATCGTTTTGATAAGGAAAAACGTTACCGTAAGGATAATAAAAAACCACGCAATACTTCAAGCGAAAAGAAAACAGGCTTTGTTATTCGTAACAAGGGCGATAAATAATAAAAAGCGGTTCAAAATGAATCGCTTTTTTATATAAGGAGACCGAATGGAAAAAGAAAGATAAATAAAATAGATATATTATCTTCTTGTAATATTATAATACACAAAAATAGGGGGCTTGTCAATAGAAAAGAAGCAATTTAATTAAAAATATTCTTGTTTTTTCAAATTGCAATTAAATAAGCAATTTTCAGATAATAATTGAAAATTCAAGCTGTTTATGTTATAATGATAGCGATTAAATTCGAGGTGAAAAATGGCACATTTATTAGAAAAAACTAGAAAAATTACTTCTATCCTGAAGCGCTCAGAGGAGCAGTTGCAGGAAGAACTCCCCTACAATGCGATTACCCGTCAATTGGCAGATATTATTGACTGTAACGCCTGTATCGTCAATAGCAAGGGACGTCTCCTTGGCTATTTTATGCGTTACAAAACCAATACAGATCGTGTAGAGCAATTCTTCCAAACTAAGATTTTCCCTGATGACTATATTCAAGGTGCGAACATGATCTACGATACAGAAGCCAATCTGACAGTTGATCATGATTTAAGTATTTTTCCTGTGGAAAGTCGTGCCGACTTTCCAGATGGTTTGACGACCATTGCACCAATCCATGTATCAGGGATTCGCCTTGGTTCTTTGATTATTTGGCGCAATGATAAAAAATTCGAAGACGAGGACTTGATTCTTGTTGAGATTGCGAGTACCGTTGTTGGGATTCAACTCCTTAACTTCCAGCGTGAAGAAGATGAGAAAAATATTCGCCGCCGTACTGCTGTTACCATGGCGGTTAATACCCTTTCTTATTCCGAACTTCGTGCTGTTTCAGCAATTTTAGGGGAATTAAATGGAAATGAAGGCCAGTTGACTGCGTCAGTGATTGCAGACCGTATCGGAATCACCCGTTCTGTGATTGTCAATGCCCTTCGTAAACTTGAGTCGGCAGGGATTATTGAAAGTCGCTCACTTGGAATGAAGGGAACCTATCTTAAGGTCTTGATTTCAGATATTTTTGAAGAAGTGAAGAAAAGAGATTACTAATGACTAAGGCTTTGATTTCGATTGATTATACAGAAGATTTTGTTGCTGATAGTGGGAAGCTGACAGCAGGTGCTTCAGCTCAGGCAATTTCAGAAGCCATTAGCAAAGTGACTCGATTAGCTTTTGAACGAGGAGACTACATCTTCTTTACCATTGATGCTCATGAAGAAAACGATTGTTTTCATCCAGAAAGCAAGCTGTTTCCTCCTCACAATTTGATTGGGACTAGTGGACGGAATTTATACGGAGATTTGGGGACATTTTATCAAGAGCATGGTTCAGACAGTCGTGTCTTTTGGATGGATAAACGCCATTACTCAGCTTTTTCAGGGACTGACCTGGATATCCGTTTGAGAGAGCGGAGAGTGTCTACCGTTATCTTAACAGGTGTCTTGACGGATATCTGTGTCCTGCATACAGCTATAGATGCCTACAATCTAGGATATGATATCGAGATTGTTAAACCAGCTGTTGCTTCCATCTGGCCTGAAAATCATCAATTTGCCCTAGGTCATTTCAAAAATACACTCGGAGCTAAGTTAGTAGATGAAAATCTAAATGAACTTTCTGAGTAATTTGGTTGATGAAATGAAAAAAATTGAAAAAAAGTGTTGACAAGCATCCTAAAAGTTGATATACTAGTAAAGTAATCGACGCGGGGATGGCGGAATTGGCAGACGCGCAGGACTAAGGATCCTGTGACCGCTTTAGGTCGTGAGGGTTCAAGTCCCTCTCTCCGCATAGGATAAGAGTTAGCTTAGGCTAGCTCTTTTTTTATCTAATTTAAGTAGAGCAAAAAATTTTTGCTCTTTTTTTGTATTTCATAAACATTTCATATTTGGATTTTATAATAGTCTTACAAATATGGAGGTGACGAATGAATCCAATCCAAAGAGCTTGGGCTTATGTCAGCAGAAAACGACTGAGAAGTTTTATTTTATTTCTGATTTTATTGGTCCTATTGGCTGGAATTTCGGCCTGTTTGACTCTGATGAAGTCCAACAAAACAGTTGAAACCAATCTTTATAAATCACTCAACACATCTTTTTCTATTAAGAAGATAGAAAATGGTCAGACCTTCAAGTTGTCAGACCTAGCATCTGTAAGCAAGATTAAGGGGCTAGAAAATGTTTCTCCTGAACTCGAGACGGTCGCAAAACTAAAAGACAAGGAAGCAGTGAGTGGCGAGCAGAGCGTGGAACGTGATGATTTGTCCGCTGCGGATAAGAATTTGGTTAGCTTAACGGCTCTTGAAGATTCATCTAAGGATGTTACCTTTACCAGCTCGGCTTTCAATCTAAAAGAAGGGCGACACCTTCAAAAAGGGGATTCAAAGAAAATCATCATCCACGAAGAGCTGGCTAAGAAGAATAGTCTTTCGCTTCATGACAAGATTACCTTAGAAGCTGGTCAGTCAGAAGCTGGCAAAGGACAAACAGTAGAGTTTGAAATCGTCGGAATCTTCTCTGGTAAAAAACAAGAGAAATTTACAGGTTTGTCTTCTGACTTCAGTGAAAACCAAGTCTTTACAGACTATGAAAGTAGTCAAACTCTTTTAGGAAATAGTGAAGCTCAAGTCAGTGCAGCACGCTTCTATGTAGAAAATCCTAAGGAAATGGACGGACTCATGAAGCAGGTAGAAAACTTGGCCTTGGAAAATCAAGGCTACCAAGTTGAGAAGGAAAACAAGGCCTTTGAACAAATCAAAGACTCAGTGGCTACTTTCCAAACCTTTCTGACAATCTTCCTTTATGGGATGTTGATAGCTGGAGCTGGAGCCTTAATTTTGGTCTTATCTCTCTGGTTGAGAGAAAGGGTCTACGAAGTGGGAATTTTACTTGCACTTGGAAAAGGCAAGAGCTCGATTTTCCTACAATTCTGTTTAGAGGTAGTTTTGGTATCTCTCGGTGCCTTGCTTCCATCCTTTATCGCTGGAAATGCCATTACATCCTATCTGCTCCAAACCCTACTAGCAAGTGGAGATCAGGCAAGCTTACAAGATACACTAGCCAAAACAAGCAGTTTATCAACCAGCATCTTATCTTTTGCAGAATCCTATGTTTTTCTAGTTCTGCTTAGTTGCTTATCTGTAGCTCTTTGTTTCCTATTCTTATTTAGAAAATCACCGAAAGAAATTTTATCATCTATTAGTTAAGAAGGAGAAATCATGACTTTATTACAATTACAAGATGTTACCTACCGTTATAAGAACACTGCTGAAGCAGTCCTATATCAGATCAATTATAATTTTGAACCCGGGAAATTTTACAGTATTATTGGGGAGTCAGGAGCAGGAAAATCCACTCTCTTGTCCCTACTGGCTGGTCTAGATAGTCCTGTTGAAGGTTCTATCCTTTTCCAAGGAGAGGATATTCGTAAGAAGGGCTATTCCTACCATCGTATGCACCATATTTCCCTGGTCTTTCAAAATTATAACTTGATAGATTATCTTTCTCCACTGGAAAATATCCGCTTGGTCAACAAAAAGGCAAGCAAGGATACACTGCTTGAGCTTGGTTTGGATGAAAGTCAGATCAAGCGGAATGTTCTCCAGTTATCAGGTGGTCAACAACAACGTGTTGCTATTGCTCGTAGTTTGGTATCAGAAGCTCCAGTTATTCTAGCGGATGAGCCAACGGGAAATCTGGACCCTAAAACTGCTGGAGATATTGTCGAACTGCTCAAATCACTTGCCCAGAAAACAGGTAAATGTGTCATCGTCGTAACTCACAGCAAAGAAGTGGCACAAGCGTCAGATATTACACTTGAGTTGAAGGACAAGAAACTGACTGAAACTCGCAATACTACGAAATAATATGAGCTTTTTCTGTTAGAACTATAAAATAGAACAAAATCTAGAAAGGGAACCTATGTTATACAACGCATTTGCCTATGTTACAAGGAAGTTTTTCAAATCGATTGTCATCTTCCTGATTATTCTCCTCATGGCGAGCTTGAGTTTGGTCGGCTTGTCGATCAAGGGAGCTACTGCCAAGGCTTCTCAGGAGACATTTAAAAATATCACCAATAGCTTCTCCATGCAAATCAATCGTCGCGTCAATCAAGGGACGCCACGTGGTGCTGGGAATATCAAGGGTGAAGATATCAAAAAAATTACTGAAAACAAGGCCATCGAGTCTTATGTTAAACGCATCAACGCTATCGGAGATTTGACTGGATATGAACTCATCGAAACGCCAGATACTAAGAAAAATCTGACACCTGACCGTGCCAAACATTTTGGAAGTAGCTTGATGATTACAGGTGTCAATGACTCCTCCAAAGAAGACAAGTTTGTCTCTGGTTCTTATAAGCTGGTCGAAGGTGAGCACTTAACAAACGACGACAAGGACAAGATCCTCCTGCACAAGGACTTGGCAGCCAAACACGGCTGGAAAGTCGGGGATAAGGTTAAACTAGACTCCAATATCTACGATGCAGACAATGAAAAAGGAGCCAAGGAAACAGTCGAAGTGACAATCAAGGGACTCTTTGATGGTCATAATAAGTCAGCAGTAACCTACTCACAAGAACTCTATGAAAATACAGCTATCACAGACATTCACACTGCTGCAAAGCTTTATGGATACACAGAAGACACAGCTATTTATGGGGACGCAACCTTCTTTGTAACAGCGGACAAGAACTTGGATGATGTTATGAAAGAGTTGAATGGCATCAGTGGTATCAACTGGAAGAGCTATACACTCGTTAAGAGCTCATCTAACTACCCAGCTCTTGAGCAATCCATTTCTGGTATGTACAAGATGGCCAATCTCCTCTTCTGGGGTAGCTTGAGTTTCTCAGTTCTTCTCCTTGCCCTCTTACTCAGCCTTTGGATCAATGCCCGTCGCAAGGAAGTGGGTATTCTCCTCTCTATTGGTCTCAAGCAGGCAAGTATCTTGGGTCAATTCATCACTGAATCCATCGTGATTGCCATCCCTGCTCTTGTTTCTGCTTACTTCTTAGCTACTTACACAGCGCGTGCAATCGGAAATACTGTTCTTGCCAATGTCACTTCAGGTGTTGCCAAGCAAGCCAGCAAGGCTGCTCAAGCCTCCAACCTTGGTGGTGGTGCAGAAGTAGATGGCTTTAGCAAGACCTTGTCGAGCCTAGATATTTCCATTCAGACATCAGACTTTATCATCGTCTTTGTCCTTGCCTTGGTTCTAGTGGTTCTCGTTATGGCGCTTGCTTCAAGCAATCTCCTTAGAAAACAACCAAAAGAGCTTCTGCTGGATAGTGAATAACAAACTTGCTACCTATTCTCCCCTAAATGGGGTATAATATAGGTAGCATTTTTATCTGTTTTGTCTTGGTAAATCCTCTGTTTATCAGGATGAAAGCAAGTTGCTTTACAAGAAATTTAAAGGAATGTGAAACGTTTTTTCTATGAAAATTTTAATTGTAGAAGATGAAGAGATGATCCGTGAGGGGATCAGTGACTATTTGACGGATTGTGGTTATGAAACCATTGAGGCGGCGGACGGACAAGAAGCCTTGGAGCAATTTTCTAGCTATGAGGTGGCCCTGGTTTTACTGGATATCCAGATGCCCAAACTCAATGGCCTAGAAGTGCTAGCTGAGATTCGCAAAACCAGCCAAGTCCCTGTCTTGATGTTGACCGCCTTTCAGGATGAGGAATACAAGATGAGTGCTTTTGCTTCTCTGGCAGATGGCTATCTGGAAAAACCCTTCTCCCTCTCCCTCTTAAAAGTGAGGGTAGACGCAATTTTCAAGCGCTACTATGATACAGGACGCGTCTTTTCTTACAAGGATACCAAGGTGGATTTTGAAAGTTACAGTGCCAGCCTAGCAGGTGAGGAAGTAGCTATCAATGCCAAAGAGTTGGAAATTCTTGATTATTTGGTTAAAAATGAAGGACGAGCCTTGACTCGTTCTCAGATTATCGATGCGGTCTGGAAGGCGACAGATGAGGTCCCCTTTGACCGTGTCATTGATGTCTATATCAAGGAACTGCGGAAAAAGCTAGACTTGGATTGTATCCTCACTGTGCGCAATGTTGGTTATAAATTGGAGCGAAAATGAAACGAACAGGTTTATTTACAAAGATATTTATCTATACCTTCTCGATATTTAGTGTTCTGGTTATCTGCCTTCATTTAGCCATTTATTTTCTCTTTCCCTCGACTTATCTGAGCCACCGTCAGGAAACCATTGGTCAGAAGGCAACAGCCATTGCCCAGTCCCTAGAAGGAAAGGATAGACAGAGTATCGAGCAAGTCTTAGACTTGTATTCCCAGACTAGTGAGATCAAAGGGGCGGTCAAGGGAGAGATGACCGAGGACAAGTTGGAGGTTAAGGACAGTCTTCCTTTGGATACAGCTCGCCAAACCACCTCCCTCTTTATTGAGGAGCGCGAGGTGAAAACACAAGACGGTGGAAGCATTACTCTCCAGTTTCTGGCCTCCATGGATTTGCAAAAGGAAGCAGAGCAGATTAGTCTCCAGTTTCTTCCCTATACCTTGCTGGCCTCCTTTCTGATTTCCCTCTTGGTGGCCTACATCTATGCTCGGACCATTGTTGCTCCGATTTTGGAAATCAAGCGGGTGACCCGACGGATGATGGAACTGGATGCCCAAGTGCGATTGCGCGTGGATTCTAGGGATGAGATTGGTGATCTCAAGGAACAAATCAATAGCCTCTACCAGCATCTTTTGACTGTCATTGCGGACTTGCATGACAAGAATGAAGCTATTCTCCAGCTGGAAAAGATGAAGGTCGAATTCCTACGAGGGGCTTCCCATGAACTGAAAACACCCTTAGCTAGTTTGAAAATCCTGATTGAAAACATGAAAGAAAATATCGGTCGTTATAAGGATAGAGACCGCTATCTGGGAGTAGCCTTAGGAATTGTGGATGAGCTCAATCACCACGTTCTCCAGATACTTTCTCTCTCTTCTGTGCAGGAATTGCGAGATGATAGGGAAATAATAGATCTCCTCCAGATGACGCAAAGTCTAGTTCAAGATTATTCTTTGCTAGCAAAGGAGAGAGAACTTCAGATTGACAATAGTTTGAACCACCAGCAGGCTTATCTAAATCCATCTGTGATGAAATTAATCCTGTCTAATCTCATCAGCAATGCTATCAAGCACTCCATTCCAGGCGGCTTGGTCCGCATCGGAGAGAGAGAAGGGGAACTTTTTATCGAGAATAGCTGTAGTCCTGAAGAACAAGAAAAACTGGCTCAGTCTTTTTCTGATAATGCTAGTCGCAAGGCCAAGGGTTCTGGGATGGGGCTCTTTGTGGTCAAGAGTCTATTGGAACATGAAAAATTACCTTATCGTTTTGAGATGAAGGAGAATCGTTTGACCTTCTTCATAGCTTTTCCAAGAATCGCCTAAGACTAGGGAGAGAAAGGGTTTACATAGATGAAGCTAGAAGAAATTCAATCGAAACTGCGGGAAAAACTAGATTTTTTTGTCAAAAAGTGATAAAATGAACAATGTAAATGGGATGACCCATAAAAATATACAGGAGGCCTGATAAAATGGCAATCGTTTCAGCAGAAAAATTTGTCCAAGCAGCTCGTGACAACGGTTATGCAGTTGGTGGATTTAACACAAACAACCTTGAGTGGACTCAAGCTATCTTGCGCGCAGCAGAAGCTAAAAAAGCTCCAGTTTTGATCCAAACTTCAATGGGTGCTGCTAAATACATGGGTGGTTACAAAGTTGCTCGCAACTTGATCGCTAACCTTGTTGAATCAATGGGTATCACTGTACCAGTAGCTATCCACCTTGACCACGGTCACTACGAAGATGCACTTGAGTGTATCCGAGTTGGTTATACTTCAGTTATGTTTGACGGTTCACACCTTCCAGTTGAAGAAAACCTTGATAAAGCTCGTAAAGTTGTAGAATTTGCTCATGCAAATGGTGTATCAGTGGAAGCTGAAGTTGGTACTATCGGTGGTGAAGAAGACGGAATCATCGGTGATGGTGAATTGGCTCCAATCGAAGACGCTAAAGCAATGGTTGAAACTGGTATCGACTTCTTGGCAGCTGGTATCGGTAACATCCACGGTCCTTACCCAGAAAACTGGAAAGGTCTTCACCTTGATCACTTGCAAAAATTGACTGAAGCTGTTCCAGGATTCCCAATCGTATTGCATGGTGGTTCAGGTATTCCTGATGAGCAAATCCAAGAAGCTATCAAACTTGGTGTTGCGAAAGTTAACGTTAACACAGAATGCCAAATCGCATTCGCTAACGCAACTCGTAAATTTGCTCGTGACTACGAAGCAAACGAAGCAGAATACGACAAGAAAAAACTCTTCGACCCACGTAAATTCTTGGCTGACGGTGTAAAAGCTATCCAAGCATCAGTTGAAGAACGTATCGACGTATTCGGTTCAGAAGGTAAAGCTTAATCTAGCTGAACAATACAGATAAAACCTGCCCATTGGGTGGGTTTTTTGGCGTTTTAAGGAAACAATAAAACCATAATTTTTGATTAAAAGTATTATTTTAAGAGAAAAATTTTCAATTCCATAAACTTTAGGCAAACGCTTGCATTCTAGTTTTTATTGGATTATAATAGGTTGGTATAAAGCCTTCTGTAGCAATAAAATGTAGAAGTTTTAGAAAGTAAGGATTTAGATATTTGTAGTCAAAAATACAATGTTGTTTCTTACTAAAGGGAGATAGATATGGCAATGATAGAAGTGGAACATCTTCAGAAAAATTTTGTGAAGACAGTCAAGGAACCAGGGTTAAAGGGAGCTTTGCGCTCCTTTATTCATCCTGAAAAGCAGACCTTTGAAGCGGTCAAGGATTTGACCTTTGAGGTCCCAAAAGGACAAATTTTAGGATTTATCGGGGCCAATGGTGCTGGGAAGTCGACAACCATTAAAATGCTGACAGGGATTTTAAAACCGACATCTGGTTTTTGTCGGATTAATGGCAAGATTCCCCAGGACAATCGCCAAGATTATGTCAAGGATATTGGAGTTGTCTTTGGACAACGTACCCAGCTATGGTGGGATTTGGCTCTGCAAGAGACCTACACGGTGTTAAAAGAGATTTACGATGTGCCGGATTCGCTCTTCCACAAGCGCATGGATTTTTTAAATGAAGTCTTGGATTTGAAGGACTTTATCAAGGATCCCGTGCGGACTCTTTCACTAGGGCAGCGCATGCGGGCGGACATTGCAGCTTCCTTGCTTCACAATCCCAAGGTTCTCTTTTTAGATGAGCCGACCATTGGTTTGGATGTTTCGGTCAAGGATAACATTCGTCGGGCCATTACCCAAATCAATCAGGAAGAAGAAACAACCATTCTTTTGACGACTCACGATCTGAGTGATATTGAGCAGCTCTGTAATCGGATCTTTATGATTGATAAGGGGCAGGAGATTTTTGATGGAACGGTGAGCCAGCTCAAGGAAACCTTTGGAAAGATGAAGACTCTTTCTTTTGAACTGCTACCAGGTCAAAGTCATCTCGTCTCTCACTATGAAGGCCTGCCTGATATGATTATTGATAGACAGGGAAATAGCCTCAACATTGAATTCGATAGTTCTCGCTACCAGTCAGCTGACATTATCAAGCAAACCCTGTCTGATTTTGAAATCCGAGATTTGAAGATGGTAGATACGAATATTGAGGATATTATCCGTCGCTTCTATCGAAAGGAGCTCTAAGATGGTCAAATTGTGGAGACGTTATAAACCCTTTATCAATGCAGGTGTTCAGGAATTGATTACCTATCGAGTCAACTTTATTCTCTATCGGATCGGCGATGTTATGGGTGCTTTTGTGGCCTTTTATCTCTGGAAGGCAGTCTTTGATTCTTCGCAAGAGTCTTTGATTCAGGGCTTTAGTATGGCAGATATCACCCTCTACATTATCATGAGTTTTGTGACCAATCTTCTGACTAGGTCAGATTCGTCCTTTATGATTGGGGAGGAGGTCAAGGATGGTTCCATCATCATGCGCTTGTTGAGACCAGTGCACTTTGCGGCATCTTACCTTTTTACAGAGCTTGGCTCCAAGTGGTTGATTTTTATCAGCGTTGGCCTTCCATTTTTAAGTGTCATTGTTTTGATGAAAATCTTATCTGGTCAAGGGATTGTAGAAGTGCTGGGATTAACTGTCCTTTACCTCTTTAGTTTAACGCTGGCCTATCTGATTAACTTTTTCTTTAATATTTGCTTTGGATTTTCAGCCTTTGTGTTTAAAAATCTTTGGGGTTCCAACCTACTTAAGACTTCCATAGTGGCTTTTATGTCTGGAAGTTTGATTCCCTTGGCTTTCTTTCCAAAGGTTGTTTCAGATATTCTGTCCTTCCTGCCTTTTTCATCATTGATTTACACTCCGGTCATGATTATCGTTGGGAAATACGATGCCAATCAGATTCTTCAGGCGCTCGCTTTGCAGTTTTTCTGGCTCTTAGTGATGGTGGGCTTGTCTCAGTTGATTTGGAAACGAGTCCAGTCCTTTATCACCATTCAGGGAGGTTAGTATGAAAAAATATCAACGCATGCATCTGATTTTTATCAGACAATACATCAAGCAAATCATGGAGTACAAGGTCGATTTTGTCGTCGGCGTGTTAGGAGTCTTTCTGACTCAAGGCTTGAACCTCTTGTTTCTCAATGTCATCTTTCAACACATCCCATCCCTAGAAGGTTGGACTTTTCAAGAAATCGCCTTTATCTATGGCTTTTCCTTGATTCCTAAGGGGTTGGACCATCTCTTTTTTGATAATCTCTGGGCGCTAGGGCAACGCTTGGTGAGAAAAGGTGAGTTTGACAAGTATCTGACTCGTCCTATCAATCCCCTCTTTCACATCCTAGTTGAAACCTTTCAGATTGATGCCTTAGGCGAACTTTTGGTTGGTGGTATCCTACTGGGAACAACAGTGACCAGCATTGCTTGGACTCTTCCCAAATTCCTGCTTTTCCTAGTTTGTATTCCTTTTGCGACCTTGATTTATACTTCTTTAAAAATTGCGACAGCTAGTATCGCTTTTTGGACCAAACAGTCAGGCGCCATGATTTACATTTTCTATATGTTTAATGATTTTGCCAAGTATCCCATTTCCATTTACAATTCATTTCTTCGTTGGTTGATTAGCTTTATCGTACCTTTTGCTTTTACGGCTTACTATCCTGCCAGCTATTTCTTGCAGGACAAGGATGTAATCTTTAACATCGGAGGTTTGATGTTGATTTCCCTTGTCTTTTTTGGTATTTCCCTTAAACTCTGGGACAGGGGCTTGGATTCTTATGAAAGTGCTGGGTCCTAAGATGAAGAAACTCAAAGCCTTGTCTCAGGACAGGCTTTTTCTAATAGAGATGAAAATTTCTTGACATCTATTCTCAGAGTGCTATACTTTAAATGTAATAGCGATTTAGCTTATACTCTTCGAAAATCTCTTCAAACCACGTCAGCTTCGCCTTGCCGTATATATGTGACTGACTTCGTCAGTTCTATCCACAACCTCAAAGCAGTGCTTTGAGCTGACTTCGTCAGTCTTATCTACAACCTCAAAACAGTGTTTTGAGCAGACTGCGGCTAGCTTCCTAGTTTGCTTTTTGATTTTCATTGAGTATCAGTTGGCAGAGCAGGGCACTCGTAAAGCCTAGGTTATAGGTAGATAAACGACTGAGGATTTGAAAAAATAGATATGTAGAAGATAACCGTTAAGTCTTATTCTTAGCGGTTATTTATATTGTTTAATAGCGTTGATATTTCATCAATGATGTTTGACTTTGTGATGTTGCTAGTGCTTTAAGTTGATTGCTACTATTTTTGATGGTGTGAATGTGCTTATAATGTATCTCAGTTAAGTACGAAATTTTTATATCTTTTTTAACACATATTAAAAATAAAATTAATACACCTTAATTTTTCTTGACTTAAATTTTTTTAATTGATATACTATTTTTCAGAGAGCTAACAATTATATATAAATGTACTACTCTATTTCCTAGATAATACTTAGTAAAACTTTTTATAACAAAGGCTAGCAAAGTTAAAGTTTACTATCTATTGGAAGTTAAATAAATATGTAAGGAATTAAAATGAAAAAAAGTACAGTATTGTCATTAACCACAGCTGCAGTTATTTTAGCAGCATATGTCCCTAACGAGGTAATCCTAGCAGATACACCTAGTTCTGAAGATTCTTTAAAAATACCTGATAAAGAAACAGTAGTAGTAGGTAAACAAAACGAAAACAAAGAAAAACTTGAAGATATTCGTAATGTTATAGAAACCTCAAAGGATACTGAAGAGAAGAAAACAACAATTATTGAGAAAAAAGAAGCTGTTAGTAAAGAATCTGTGATAGACAATAACACTAGCAATGAAGAAGAAAAAATCAAAGAAGAAAATTCCAATCAATCCCAAGGAGATAAAGCGGACTCGTCTGTAAGTAAAGACCCAGAAAGTCCCAAAAAAGAGGATAAACTTGTCTATATTGCTGAATTTAAAGATAAAGAATCTGGAGAAAAAGCAATCAAGGAATTATCCAATCTTAAGGATACAAAAGTTTTATATACTTATGATACGGTTTTTAATGGTGTTGCAATAGAAACAACTCCAGATAATCTGGACAAAATTAAACTAATAGAAGGTATGTCATCGGTTGAAAGGTCACAAAAAGTCCAACCTATGATGAATCATGCTAGAAAAGAAATTGGAGTTGAAGAGGCAATCGATTACCTAAAATCTATCAATGCACCATTTGGGAAAAACTTTGATGGCAGAGGTATGGTTATTTCAAATATCGATACGGGGACAGATTATAGGCATAAGGCTATGAGAATCGATGATGATGCCAAAGACTCAATGAGATTTAAAAAAGAAGACTTAAAGGGTACTGATAAAAATTTCTGGTTGAGTGATAAAATTCCTCATGCTTTCAATTATTATAATGGTGGTAAAATTACTGTAGAAAAAGCTGATGATGGAAGCGATTATTTTGATCCACATGGGATGCATATTGCAGGGATTCTTGCGGGAAATGATACTGAAAAAGATATTAAAAACTTTAACGGAATCGATGGAATTGCTCCTAATGCACAGATCTTCTCTTATAAAATGTACTCTGACGCAGGATCTGGCTTCGCAGGAGATGAAACAATGTTTCATGCTATTGAAGATTCGATCAAACACAATGTCGATGTTGTTTCGGTATCATCAGGCTTTACAGGAACAGGTCTTGTAGGTGAGAAATATTGGGAGGCTATTAGAGCGTTAAGAAAAGCAGGAATTCCAATGGTTGTAGCTACGGGTAACTATGCGACTTCTGCTTCAAGTTCTTCATGGGATTTAGTGGCAAATAATAATCTGAAAATGACCGACACTGGAAATGTAACACGAACTGCAGCACATGAAGATGCGATAGCAGTCGCATCTGCTAAAAATCAAACAGTTGAGTTTGATAAAGTTAACATAGGTGGAGAAAATTTTAAATACAGAAATATAGGGGCCTTTTTCGATAAGAATAAAATCACAACAAATGAAGATGGATCAAAAGCTCCTGATAAATTGAAATTTGTATATATAGGCAAGGGTCAAGATCAAGATTTGATAGGATTGGATCTTAGAGGCAAAATTGCAGTAATGGATCGAATTTATACAAAGGATTTAAAAAATTCTTTTAAAAGAGCTACGGATAAGGGCGCACGCGCCATTATGGTTGTAAATACTGTAAATTACTACAATAGAGATAATTGGACAGAGCTTCCAGCTATGGGATATGAGGAGGATGAAGGAACTACTAGTCAAGTATTTTCAATTTCAGGAGATGATGGTGTAAAGCTATGGAACATGATTAACCCTGATAAAAAAACTGAGGTTAAAAGGAATAATAAAGAAGATTTTAAAGATAAATTGGAGCAATACTATCCAATTGATATGGCCAGCTATAATTCTAATAAACCGAATGTAGGTGATGAAAAAGAGATTGACTTTAAGTTTGCACCTGACACAGACAAAGAATTGTATAAAGAAGATATCATAGTTCCAGCAGGATCCACATCTTGGGGACCGAGAACAGATTTGCTTTTAAAGCCTGATGTCTCAGCACCTGGTAAAAATATTAAATCCACTCTCAATGTCATTAATGGGAAATCAACTTATGGTTATATGTCAGGGACTAGTATGGCAACTCCAATCGTGGCAGCTTCTACTGTTTTGATTAGACCAAAATTAAAGGAAATGCTTGAAAGACCTGTGTTGAAAAATCTTAAGGGAGATGACAAAATAGATCTTACAAGTCTTACAAAAATTGCCCTACAAAATACTGCACGACCTATGATGGACGCAACGTCTTGGAAAGAAAAAAGCCAATACTTTGCATCACCTAGACAACAGGGAGCAGGGCTAATTAATGTGGCCAATGCTTTGAGAAATGAAGTTGTAGCGACTTTCAAAAACACGGATTCTAAAGGCTTGGTAAACTCTTATGGTTCTATTTCTCTTAAAGAAATAAAAGGAGAAGAAAAATATTTTACCATTAAGCTTCACAATACATCAAACAGACCTTTGACCTTTAAAGTTTCAGCATCTGCTATAACTACAGATGCTCTAACTGACAGACTAAAACTTGATGAAACATATAAAGACGAAAAATCTCCAGATGGGAAGCAAATTGTTCCAGAAATCCACCCAGAAAAAATCAAAGGAGCAAATATCACATTTGAGCATGACACTTTCACTATAGGCCCAAATTCTAGCTTTGATTTAAATGCGGTTATAAACGTTGGAGAGGCTAAAAACAAAAATAAATTTGTAGAATCATTTATTCATTTTGAGTCAGTGGAAGAAATGGAAGCTCTAAACTCCAATGGTAAGAAAACAAATTTCCAACCTTCTTTATCGATGCCTTTAATGGGATTTGCTGGGGATTGGAATAAGGAACCAATCCTTGATAAATGGGCCTGGGAAGAAGGTTCAAAATCAAAAACAATGGAAGGTTATGATGATGATGGTAAACCAAAAATTCCAGGAACTTTAAATAAGGGAATTGGTGGAGAGCATGGTATAGATAAATTTAATCCAGCAGGAGTTATACAAAATAGAAAAGATAAAAATACAACATCTCTAGATCAAAATCCAGAATTATTTGCTTTCAATAACGAAGGGATCAACGCACCATCATCAAGTGGTTCTAATATTGCTAAAATTTATCCTTTAGATTCAAATGGAAATCCTCAAGATGCTCAACTTGAGAGAGGATTAACACCTTCTCCACTTGTATTAAGAAGTGCAGAAGAAGGATTGATTTCAATAGTAAATACAAATAAAGAGGGAGAAAATCAAATCGACTTAAAAGTCATTTCGAGAGAACACTTTATTAAAGGAATTTTAAACTCTAAGAGAAATGATGCAAAGGGAATCAAATCTTCTAAGCTAAAAGTTTGGGGTGACTTGAAATGGGATGGACTCATTTATAACCCTAGAGGTAGAGAAGAAAATGCACCAGAAAGCAAGGATAACCAAGATCCTGCTACTAAGATAAGAGGTCAATTTGAACCAATTGCAGAAGGTCAATATTTCTATAAATTTAAATATAGATTAACTAAAGATTACCCATGGCAGGTTTCCTATATTCCTGTAAAAATTGATAACACAGCCCCTAAGATTGTTTCGGTTGATTTTTCAAATCCTGAAAAAATTAAGCTGATTACAAAGGATACTTATCACAAGGTAAAAGATCAATACAAGAATGAAACCCTATTTGCGAGAGATCAAAAAGAACATCCTGAAAAATTTGACGAGATTGCCAACGAAGTTTGGTATGCTGGCGCCGCTCTTGTTAATGAAGACGGAGAGGTTGAGAAAAATCTTGAAGTAACTTATGCAGGTGAGGGTGAAGGAAGAAATAGAAAACTTGACAAAGATGGAAATACCATTTATGAAATTAATGGTGCAGGAGATTTAAGAGGAAAAATCATTGAAGTCATTGCATTAGATGGCTCTAGCAATTTTACAAAGATTCATAGAATTAAATTTGCTGATCATGCTGATGAAAAGGGGATGATTTCCTATTATCTAGTAGATCCTGATCAAGATTCATCTAAATACCAAAAGCTTGGCGAGATTTCTGAATCTAAATTTAAAAATTTAGAAAATAGAAAAGACGATAGTCTTAAAAAAGATACAACTGAGGAAGAAAATCATCAAGACAATGAAGAGTCTATTGAAGAAAAATCTAGCTTGACTATTCATAAAACTATTTCAACAATTAGAGAGTTTGAAAGTAAAGACTTGAAGAAACTCATTAAAAAGAAATTTAGAGAAGTTGATGACTTTACAAGTGAAACTGGTAAGAGAACAGAGGAATACGATTATAAATACGATGATAAGGGAAATATCATTGCTTATGACGATGGTAGTGCCTTAGAATATGAAACTGAAAAACTTGACGAAATCAAATCAAAAATTTATGGTGTTCTAAGCCCGTCTAAAGATGGACACTTTGAAATTCTTGGAAAGATAAGTAATGTGTCTAAAAATGCCAAGGTATATTATGGAAATAACTATAAATCTATAGAAATCAAAGCGACCAAGTATGATTCCCATTCAAAAACGATGACATTTGATTTATACGCTAATATTAATGATATTGTGGATGGATTAGCTTTTGCAGGAGATATGAGATTCTTTGTTAAAGATGATGATCAGATAAAAGCTGAAACGAAGATTAGAATGCCTGAAAAAAATAAGGAAACTAAAACAGAATATCCATATGCATCAAGTTATGGGAATATAATAGAATTAGGAGAAGGAGATCTTTCAAAGAATAAACCAAATAATTTAACTGAAATGGAATCTGGTAAAATCTATTCTGATTCAGAAAAACAACAATATCTATTAAAGGATAATATCATTCTGAGAAAAGGCTATGCACTAAAAGTGACTACCTATAATCCTGGAAAAACGGATATGTTAGAAGGAAATGGAGTCTATAGCAAGGAAGATATAGCAAAAATACAAAAGGCCAATCCTAATCTAAGAGCCTTATCAGAAAAAATAATTTATGCTGATAGTAGAAATGTTGAAGATGGAAGAAGTACTCAATCAGTATTAATGTCGGCTTTGGACGGCTTTAACATTGTAAGGTATCAAGTGTTTAGATTTAAAATGAACGATAAAGGGGAGGCAATCGATAAAGATGGAAATCTTGTAACAGATCCTTCTAAACTTGTATTATTTGGTAAAGATGATAAAGAGTACACTGGAGAGGATAAGTCCAATGTAGAAGCTATAAAAGAAGATGGCTCTACGTTATTTATTGATGCAAAACCAGTAAACCTTTCAATGGACAAGAACTACTTTAATCCATCTAAATCTAATAAAATTTATGCACGAAATCCAGAATTTTATTTAAGAGGTAAGATTTCTGATAAGGGTGGTTTTAACTGGGAGTTGAGAGTTAATGAATCTGTTGTAGATAATTATTTAATCTACGGAGATTTACACATTGATAACACTAGAGATTTTAACGTTAAGCTTAATGTTAAAGACGGTGACATCATGGACTGGGGAATGAAAGACTATAAAGCAAACGGATTCCCAGATAAGGTAACAGATATGGATGGAAATGTTTATCTTAAAACTGGCTATAGCGATTTGAATGCGAAAGCGGTTGGAGTACACTATCAATTTTTATATGATAATGTTAAACCAGAAGTAAACATTGATCCTAAGGGAAATACTAGTATTGAATATGCTGATGGAAAATCTGTAGTCTTTAACATCAATGATAAAAGAAATAATGGATTCGATGGTGAGATTCAAGACAAACATATTTATGTAAATGGAAAAGAATATAAATCATTTGATGATATTAAACAACTAACAGATAAGACACTAAACATTAAGATTCTTGTAAAAGATTTTGCAAGAAATACGACCGTAAAAGAATTCATTTTAAACAAAGATACGGGAGAGGTGAGCGAATTAAAAGCTCATACGGTGACTGTGACCATTCAAAATGGAAAAGAAATGAGTTCAACGATAGTGTCGGAAGAAGATTTCATTTTACCTGTCTATAAGGGTAAATTAGAAAAAGGCTATCAATTTGATGGTTGGGAAATTTCTGGTGTCGAAGGGAAAAAAGACGTTGGCTATGTTCTTAATCTATCAAAAGATACCCTTATAAAACCTGTATTCAAGAAAATAGAGGAGAAAAAGGAGGAGGAAAATAAACCTACTTTTGATGTATCGAAAAAGAAAGATAAGGTGCAAGCAAATCATAGCCAATTAGATGAAAATTACAAAAAGGAGGATTTACAAAGAGAAAATCATTCACACAACTCTGATTCAACTGAAGGTGTCAAAGCTACAGTTCCTGTACAAGTAAATTATAGTCAATTAGGTGAAAGTCATAGAAAAGAGGATTTCCAAAGAGAAAATCATTCACACAACTCTGATTCAACTGAGGATGTTACATCTCCAGTTCCTGATAAAAATGATAAAAACTTTGAAAATAAGAAGGAAGTTTATCTCAATGAACCAGAGAACATAGCTAATAAACATACCAATATTGATAGTAAATCAACTACTAACAATGATAGGTTGCCAAAAACTGGAACAGTTAGCGAAGTCTTCACGTCATTGGTTGCCGGAATAATGTTTACCGTAGGTGCATTTCTTGGATTGAAGAAAAAAGATCAAGATTAAGACAAAGCTATAGAAACATGGTTTGTGTACTGAGATGAGATAGTGTGGTGATGAAACAATTTTGTGAAAATAGCCATCTATAACTCAATTATTTAGTTTACTTTACTATTGATACTCTTTTCGGCTTTATTAATGGACTTAGTTTTGATAACTAATGAATTGATTGAAAGGGTTAGTATTGACAATATTGGTCATATTAATTAGAAAATAGAGTCTATCAAAATTTAAAGGTTAATGGAGGTGATGAGACAATTTCAAGGAATTAAGTAGCGTTTGGTTGCTTAATTCCTTTTTATTTGGAAGGAAGTTTTTCACCTGATTCCTTATTTTATCGCTATTATTCAACCACTTAGACCGATATAGAGACCAGATAGGCAAAAGAACTTGTTCTTGAAACTGACCTCTGCTATAATGATTTGTGTAAAGGACGTGAGGGGGGCAGTATTAGACAACTCAAGTTCCTAAAAACGAAATTGGAGATAAAGAAATGAAAAAATTATTGGGGATTGTATTTTTAGTAGCAGCAGCGACAGTAGTGTATTTTGGTTCTGTTGGCTGGCCAAGTTTGGACATTAACCTCTGGTCATTGATTCCGGTAGGCTTGTTCCTCTTTTTCACTCTAGAGAATCTTTTGAAAAAGGATTACAAGGCTAGTCTGATGTGTTTGATTATTGCCTTTATTATTGCGAATGCAATTTTGGACCTGTTGCCAATTTCAAGTGGCTTGGTGATTGGAGCAGGTGTGCTAGCTTGTGTAGGTATTGGCTATCTATTTCCTGATAAAGAGAGTAAATAGAAATTATTGAAAAAGATATAAAGAAAAACACTTCAATCACTGTATTTAGTTTGATTGAGGTGTTTTCGATTTAGTTTTTTATTTCTGAGCCATCAATTCAACAATCATCTCGATATACATGACAAGGGTTAATAAGAATCCAGCACGCCAGAAGAATTTGATGAATTTAGGATAGTAAAAGCTACGTTTTTTCAAAAGAAAGAAAAAAACGAGAATAATGGCTAGGAGTGAGAGGGCTAGGCCCAGTCTAGGGAGGAAATTATGGGTAAAGGTTTTAGCTGTAATCAGGTAATACTCAAATACCAAGACTGGAAAGGCCAAATCCGCAAAGTTTCGTCCTAGTTTTTTTAATCTAAAAAGTTTGGTTATGATAATGCAGACGACTAAGGTCAGTATCAATAATAAAATAGATGCTAATTTCATTAAAATCATACCCATATTGTATCATAAAAAATGGCTAATGGAAACGAGAAACAGAGGAATTTATAGGAAAGTCAGGCTTTTGAGATTGTGGGTGATTTTTGTTATAATGAAGGTTATGAAATCTTATAATACCTTGAATGATTATTATCGAAAACTCTTTGGAGAAAAGACTTTTAAAGTCCCTATTGATGCGGGATTTGACTGTCCCAATCGTGATGGAACTGTGGCTCATGGGGGCTGTACTTTTTGTACGGTTTCAGGTTCTGGAGATGCTATCGTAGCACCGGATGCACCCATCCGTGAGCAATTTTATAAGGAAATTGACTTTATGCACCGCAAGTGGCCAGATGTTCAGAAGTATCTGGTTTATTTTCAAAATTTTACCAACACCCATGAAAAGGTTGAAGTTATTCGAGAGCGCTATGAGCAGGCTATCAACGAGCCAGGTGTGGTAGGAATCAATATTGGAACGCGCCCAGACTGTTTACCCGACGAAACCATCGAATATTTGGCTGAGTTGTCGAAACGCATGCATGTGACGGTTGAATTGGGCTTGCAGACCACTTATGAGGCAACCTCTGATCTGATTAACCGTGCCCACTCCTATGAATTGTACGTGGAGACGGTCAAGCGTTTGAGAAAATATCCCAAGATTGAGATTGTTTCTCATTTGATCAACGGACTTCCTGGTGAAACCCATGAGATGATGATTGAAAATGTCCGCCGTTGTGTCACGGATAACGATATTCAAGGGATTAAACTGCACTTGCTTCACCTGATGACCAATACTCGTATGCAACGGGACTACCACGAGGGACGTTTGCAACTGATGAGTCAGGACGAATATGTCAAGGTCATCTGTGACCAACTGGAAATCATTCCCAAGCATATCGTCATCCATCGAATCACAGGAGATGCACCTAGAGATATGCTGATTGGGCCTATGTGGAGCCTCAATAAGTGGGAAGTGCTCAACAGCATTGAGATGGAGATGCGACGTCGTGGAAGTATTCAAGGATGCAAGGCTGTAAAACAGGAGTTTGAAAATGAAAAGACCACTTGAGATGGCACATGATTTTTTGGTTGAGGTAGTGACAAAAGAGGATATCGTAGTGGATGCGACCATGGGTAATGGTCATGACACGATTTTTTTAGCGAAACTAGCTAAGCAAGTCTATGCCTTTGATATTCAGGAGCAAGCCTTGGAAAAGACCCAAGAGCGTTTGGACCAAGCTGGAATGACAAATGCCCAGTTAATCTTGCAAGGTCACGAGACACTGGACCAGTTTGTGACAGAAGCCAAGGCAGGGATTTTTAATCTGGGCTATTTGCCATCAGCTGATAAATCCGTCATTACCCGACCTCAGACAACGATTGAAGCATTAGAAAAGCTGTGTCATTTGCTTGTCAAAGGTGGACGGATTGCTATCATGATCTATTATGGTCATGAAGGAGGCGATCTAGAGAGGGATGCTGTCTTGGATTTTGTCAGCCAGTTGAACCAACAAGAGTACACAGCTGCCATTTACCGAACCCTGAACCAAGTCAACAACCCACCGTTTTTAGTGATGATTGAAAAATTAGAGAGATATAGACATGGATAAACAATACCTACGTGAAAAGCTGGATGCCATGCGCCAGAATTTTGTTGAATCAACCCACCACGAACGAGCAGTAGGTGTGTTAGACCAAGCGCATATGAGCAAAAAAATGCTTAAAATCAAGAAAAAATTAGTTGCTCTTGAAATGGAACGGTGCCAGAGAAAAATTGAGCACAAGGATTGTTCCAAGATTGATCAAAAAATCAAAGAGCAGAAGGAGATATTTGAATCCTGTTGTAAAAAAAATTAAGGAGGAAGTCCGTGGAATTACTGATTTACCTCATCCTATTTTTACTAGTCTTGATTGTCTCGAGTACAACCAATAAGCTCCTGCCCTTTTTGCCTCTACCTTTGGTGCAAATTCTTTTGGGAATTGTGATTGGTCTCTTTTTACCCAATACCGACTTTCACCTCAATACAGAGTTGTTTTTGGCACTGGTTATTGGGCCCTTGCTTTTCCGAGAGTCGGAGGAAGCAGATATTACGGCTATTGTAAAACACTGGCGAATCATTGTTTATCTCATATTTCCAGTGATTTTCATCTCGACCCTGAGTTTGGGTGGCTTGGCCCATCTGCTTTGGCTCAGTCTTCCCTTGGCGGCTTGCTTGGCTGTTGGGGCGGCACTTGGCCCTACGGATTTGGTGGCCTTTGCCTCTCTTTCTGAGCGCTTTAGCTTTCCTAAGCGTGTCTCCAATATCCTTAAAGGTGAAGGACTTTTGAATGATGCTTCTGGCTTGGTTGCCTTTCAGGTAGCTTTGACAGCTTGGACAACTGGAGCCTTTTCCCTTGGGCAAGCGAGTAGTTCGCTCATCTTTTCAATCCTAGGCGGTTTTTTAATTGGCTTTTTAACAGCCATGACCAACCGTTTCCTCCATAGCTTCTTACTTAGTGTACGAGCAACGGATATTGCTAGTGAACTTTTATTAGAATTGAGTTTGCCTCTGGTGACCTTCTTTCTGGCAGAAGAAGTCCATGTTTCAGGGATTATTGCCGTTGTAGTTGCTGGAATTTTGAAGGCAAGCCGCTTTAAGAAAATCACGCTTCTCGAGGCCCAAGTGGATACAGTGACCGAGACGGTCTGGCATACAGTGACCTTTATGCTCAACGGTTCTGTCTTTGTTATTTTGGGAATGGAGTTGGAAATGATAGCAGAGCCTATCTTGACCAATCCAATCTATAATCCACTACTCTTACTGGTATCTCTTGTTGCCCTTACTTTTGTCCTCTTTGCCATTCGTTTTGTCATGATTTATGGCTATTATGCCTACAGGACTCGACGCCTCAAGAAAAAGTTAAATAAGTATATGAAGGACATGCTTCTTTTGACTTTTTCGGGTGTCAAGGGAACGGTGTCGATTGCTACGATCCTTCTGATACCAAGTAATCTAGAACAGGAGTATCCTCTCTTGCTTTTCCTTGTCGCAGGTGTGACGCTTGTAAGCTTTTTAACAGGCCTCGTAGTCTTGCCTCATCTTTCTGATGAACAGGAAGAAAGTAAGGACTATCTCATGCATATTGGCATTTTGAATGAAGTAACGATAGAGTTGGAAAAAGAGTTGGAAGATACCAGAAATAAGCTCCCCCTCTATGCAGCCATTGACAATTACCATGGACGAATAGAGAATCTTATCTTGAGTCAAGAAAATAAGGGGGCTCAAGAAGACTGGGAGGCCTTGAAACTTCTTATCCTCAGTATTGAAAGTGATGGTTTAGAACAGGCTTACGAAGAAGGCAAGATGAGTGAGCGTGCTTATCGAGTCTACCAACGTTACTTGAAAAACATGGAGCAAAGTATCAATCGTAAGTTTGCTTCACGTTTGACCTATTATTTCCTTGTTTCCTTGCGGATTTTACGTTTTCTCCTTCACGAAGTCTTTACCTTTGGCAAGACCTTCCGCAGTTGGAAAAATGAAGAATCACAGAAACTCAGAGCCCTTGACTATGATCAAATTGCAGAGCTCTATCTAGAAAATACAGAGATGATTATCGAAAGTCTGGAGAACCTAAAAGGGGTTTATAAGAGTTCTTTGATCAGTTTCATGCAGGATTCTCGTCTCAGAGAAACAGCTATTATCACCAGTGGTGCCTTTGTCGAACGGGTTATCAATCGTGTCAAACCCAACAATATCGATGAAATGCTGAGAGGCTATTATCTGGAGCGCAAGTTGATTTTCGAATACGAAGAAAAACGATTGATTACGACCAAGTATGCCAAGAAGTTACGACAAAATGTAAATAACCTAGAGAACTATTCCTTGAAGGAAGCTGCCAATACCCTGCCTTATGATATGATGGAATTGGTAAGAAGAAATTAATCAAGATTATAAGTGAAGGAGTATGATATGAAGAAGTGGTGGAAAGAGCTGATAGATAAGCCCTTATTAAAAGCTTTTTTGCATTATTATCAAGCATCAGATAGTGAGTTAACCAGTGTCGCAGTAGCCTACTATTGGTTGATTTCGATTTTTCCCCTGCTTTTGGTGGTAGTTAATATCCTCCCATATTTTCAGATTCCAGTTTCTAATTTTTTAAAGGTTGTCAATGAATTCTTGCCGGATACCATGTATGATGTGGTCGCAAAGATCATTACAGAAGTGCTGACCCAACCGTCAACGGGTTTATTGAGTTTTGCGGTTTTGTCAGCCCTCTGGACCTTTTCAAAATCTATGAATTTCCTGCAGAAAGCCTTTAATAAAGCTTACGGAGTATCAAAAAATCGTGGAATGATTTCCCATCAACTCATGAGTTTGTTTGTCAGTTTTGGCTTGCAGATTCTCTTTGCTTTAGCTCTGTTTTTGAGTGTCTTTGGCCGTATGCTCCTCAACCTTGTCAAAAGCTATTGGAAATCGGATAGTCCTCTTTTTGATTATCTGCAAGACCTAACAGGCCCTTTGGTCTATGCCTTGATTTTTGCCATCCTGGTCATGCTCTACTATTTTCTACCCAATGTTAAGGTGCGAAGGATTCGCTCTGTATTGCCAGGTAGTGCCTTTGTCTTGTTGACCCTGGTCTTACTACTCAATATCTTTTCAGTCTATGTTAACAATTATGTCAATCACCTAGTGGACGTGCGTTTTTTCAGTTCCGTCGTCGTGGTGGTCATGATGTTCTGGTTTATTCTCATCGCTAAGATTTTGATTATCGGCGCGGTGATCAATGCCAGTGTCCAGAGCTTGAAAGATACGAGCTTTAGAATAAATTAACTCATTTTTTATCCATTACAAAACGCATACTATCAGGCTTTATAAAACCTTGATAATATGCGTTTTTTGATTATATAAATTAATAGATAAACATGGCATCGCCAAAACTGAAGAAGCGGTAGTGTTCTTGAATGGCATGGTGATAAGCGTCTAAGACTAATTCACGGCCGGCAAAGGCAGAAACCAACATGACCAGAGTTGATTTTGGCAGGTGGAAGTTGGTTGAGAAGGCATCCACGACCTTCCACTCATACCCAGGTTTGATAAAGATATTGGTCCAGCCAGAATCTGCTTGGATTTGCCCATCAAACTTGGAACCAATAGTCTCCAAAGTGCGGATAGAAGTGGTTCCGACAGCGATGACACGGCCTCCATTTTCCTTGACAGATCGAAGGGTGGCAGCAGCTTCCTCAGAAAGCTGGTAGAATTCTGAGTGCATTTCGTGTTCGTCCAGATTGTCAACTGAAACGGGTCTAAAGGTTCCTAGTCCGACATGAAGAGTCAGATAGACTAGATGAACACCCTTAGCTTGGATTTCTGCTAGCAGTTCTTTAGTGAAGTGTAGTCCAGCAGTTGGTGCTGCAGCAGAGCCACTTTCCTTGGCGTAAACAGTTTGATAGCGTTCACGGTCATCCAGTTTTTCATGGATATAAGGCGGTAGAGGCATTTCACCCAGACTTTCCAAAACTTCTAGGAAAATTCCTTGGTACTCAAAGCGGACAATACGACCACCGTGGGTCAATTCTTCCGTAACGACAGCGCTGAGGCGACCATCACCAAAGCTGACACGAGTACCAATCTTGAGGCGTTTGGCAGGTTTAGCCAGAACTTCCCACTCATCTCCAGCAGTATTTTTGAGCAGGAGAAGTTCCACATGGCCTCCAGTTTCTTCCTTTTGACCATAGAGGCGGGCTGGGAGAACGCGGGTGTCGTTCATGACAAGGGCATCACCAGGTTCCAGCATATCAATAATAGAGTGGAAGTGTTTATCCTGCATTTCTCCCGTCTCACGGTTGACGATGAGGAGTTTAGAGGCGTCCCGTTTTTCAAGGGGCGTTTGGGCAATCAATTCCTCAGGTAAGTGGAAATCAAAATCAGCTGTATTCATATATCTGTTCATTCTTTCTAAGTTCTAATCTTATCCATTATAACATGTTTCAAGTTTGGACGCTCTTTTTTTGAAAATTAAATCGTTTTCACTTGACAAAAATTGGTCTATACCATATAATAAATATAGATTGAAACGGAGGATAAAAAGATGAAAGTTATTAAAGTTGAAAACCAAATCGAGGGTGGAAAAGTTGCTTTTGAGATTTTGAAGGAAAAATTGGCCAATGGAGCTCAAACCCTAGGACTTGCTACAGGAAGTAGCCCACTTGAATTTTACAAGGAAATTGTTGAGAGTGACCTTGATTTTTCAAATTTAACCAGTGTCAACCTTGATGAGTATGTAGGACTTGATGGAGATAATCCACAGTCTTACCGTTACTTCATGCAAGAAAACTTGTTTAACCAAAAACCATTTAAAGAAAGTTTCTTGCCTCGTGGGGTTAAGGACAATGCTGAAGCTGAAGTTGAACGCTACAACCAAATTTTGGCTGACCATCCAGTGGACCTTCAAATCTTGGGAATCGGTCGCAATGGACATATCGGCTTTAATGAGCCTGGTACTCCATTTGACAGTCAAACACATCTAGTAGAACTTGACCAGTCTACTATCGAAGCCAATGCGCGCTTCTTTGACAAGATTGAAGATGTTCCAACCCAAGCCATTTCAATGGGGATTAAAAATATCTTGGATGCCAAGTCAATCCTTCTCTTTGCCTACGGTGAATCAAAAGCAGAAGCCATTGCTGGAACAGTGTCTGGCCTAGTGACTGAGAATCTACCTGCAAGTAGCCTACAAAACCACCCAGATGTGACCATCATCGCAGATGCTGAAGCGCTCAGCCTACTTGAAAAATAAAAAACGAAACCCTTCAGTTTCTTCTATCTGAGTGCTTTAAACTCTTGTATAAATGGCAAAAAAATCAAAATTAAACCGGATTTTTTCTTGACAATTATTCCTTTTACGTGTAAAATAGAATAGATCTTGAACTTGAAGGGAGTGAAAAAAATGTCTAAAACAGTAGTACGTAAGAATGAATCTCTTGACGACGCACTTCGTCGTTTCAAACGTGCGGTTACTAAAGCTGGTACTCTTCAAGAAACACGCAAACGTGAATTCTATGAAAAACCTTCTGTAAAACGTAAACGTAAATCAGAAGCAGCTCGTAAACGTAAAAAATTCTAATTAGAAATGAAAGGCTGGAGAAATCTAGTCTTTTTTCTTTTAATACTCTTCGAAAATCTCTTCAAACCATGTCAACGTCGCCTTGCCGTACTCAAGTACAGCCTGCGGCTAGTTTCCTAGTTTGCTCTTTGATTTTCATTGAGTATAAATAAATACTTCAAAGCCTGCAAAAATCTGAAACTTCTAAGGACAATTTGATATAATAGTAAAAAGAACTCGATTGAAGGAGGAAATGATGTCGGTTTTAGTAAAAGAAGTGATTGAAAAGCTCAGACTAGACATTGTCTATGGCGAACCAGAATTACTTGAAAAGGAAATTAATACCGCGGACATTACGCGACCTGGTCTTGAAATGACGGGCTATTTTGACTATTATACGCCTGAGCGAATCCAACTCTTGGGAATGAAGGAGTGGTCCTATCTCGTTTCGATGTCCTCTCACAACCGTTACCAAGTCTTGAAAAAAATGTTTCTACCTGAGACACCTGCGGTCATTGTTGCTCGTGGTTTGGTGGTTCCAGAGGAGATGCTAAAGGCAGCCAGAGAATGTAAGATTGCCATTTTAACCAGCCGTACGGCAACCAGTCGTTTATCTGGAGAGTTATCTAGTTATCTGGATTCACGTTTAGCAGAACGGACCAGTGTGCACGGTGTCTTGATGGATATCTATGGAATGGGTGTCTTGATTCAAGGTGATAGTGGCATCGGTAAGAGTGAGACAGGTCTAGAGCTTGTCAAACGTGGTCACCGCTTGGTAGCCGATGATCGTGTCGATATCTTTGCCAAGGATGAGATTACTCTTTGGGGTGAACCAGCTGAAATCTTGAGACACCTGATTGAAATTCGTGGGGTTGGGATTATCGATGTCATGAGCCTCTACGGTGCGAGTGCCGTCAAGGATTCTTCACAAGTCCAGCTGGCTGTTTATTTGGAAAATTACGATACACATAAAACTTTTGATCGTCTTGGAAACAATGCAGAGGAAATAGAAATTTCTGGCGTAGCCATTCCTCGTATCCGCATTCCAGTGAAAACAGGTCGGAATATCTCTGTCGTGATTGAGGCTGCTGCCATGAATTATCGTGCCAAGGAAATGGGCTTTGATGCGACGCGTTTGTTCGAAGAACGTTTGACCAATCTTATTGCTCAAAATGAGGAGGTGCCTCATGCTTGATCCAATTGCTATTCATCTAGGTCCTCTAGCCATTCGTTGGTATGCTTTGTGTATTGTGACAGGTTTGATTCTTGCGGTTTATCTGACTATGAAAGAAGCGCCTAGAAAGAAAATCATACCAGACGATATTTTAGATTTTATCTTGATAGCCTTTCCTCTGGCTATTTTAGGAGCTCGTCTCTATTATGTTATTTTCCGTTTTGATTACTATAGTCAGAACTTGGGAGAAATTTTTGCCATTTGGAATGGTGGTTTGGCTATTTACGGTGGTTTGATAACTGGGGCTATTGTACTCTATATCTTTGCTGATCGTAAACTCATCAATACTTGGGATTTCCTAGATATTGCGGCGCCTAGCGTCATGATTGCCCAAAGTTTGGGTCGCTGGGGCAATTTCTTTAACCAAGAAGCCTATGGTGCAGCAGTGGATAATCTGGATTATCTACCTGGCTTTATTCGTGACCAGATGTATATTGAGGGGAGCTACCGTCAACCGACCTTCCTTTATGAGTCTCTATGGAATCTACTTGGATTTACTTTAATTTTGATATTCAGACGAAAATGGAAGAGCCTTAGACGAGGTCATATCACTGCCTTTTACTTGATTTGGTATGGTTTCGGTCGTATGGTCATCGAAGGTATGCGGACAGATAGTCTCATGTTCTTTGGTCTTCGAGTGTCTCAATGGCTATCAGTTGTCCTTATCGGTCTTGGTATTTTTATCATTCTATATCAAAATCGAAAGAAGGCCCCTTACTATATTTCAGAGGAGGAAAACTAAATGTTAGAAGTTGCATATATTCTTGTAGCCCTTGCTTTGATTGTATTTTTAGTGTATTTAATCATTACTGTACAAAAGCTTGGACGTGTTATCGATGAAACAGAGAAGACGATTAAAACCTTGACTTCAGATGTGGATGTGACCTTGCATCATACCAATGAATTGCTGGCTAAGGTCAATGTCTTGGCAGATGATATTAATGTCAAGGTAGCAACGATTGATCCACTCTTTAGTGCTGTTGCAGATTTATCTCTATCTGTTTCCGACCTCAATGACCATGCGCGTGTCTTGAGCAAGAAAGCTTCATCAGCTGGATCAAAAACACTCAAGACTGGTGCAAGTCTGTCAGCTCTTCGTCTTGCAAGTAAATTTTTCAAAAAATAAAAAAGGAGAATTCTTATGGGTAAACTATCCTCAATCCTTTTAGGAACCGTTTCAGGTGCAGCTCTTGCCTTGTTTTTAACAAGCGACAAGGGCAAACAAGTTTGCAGTCAGGCTCAAGATTTTCTAGATGATTTGAGAGAAGATCCGGAGTATGCCAAGGAGCAGGTCTGTGAAAAACTAACAGAAGTTAAGGAGCAGGCTACAGATTTTGTTCTGAAAACCAAAGAACAGGTTGAGTCAGGTGAAATCACTGTGGACAGTGTCCTTGCTCAAGCCAAATCATGTGCTCGTCAAGCGACAGAAGCATCAAAAAATCAATTCAATAATCTCAAGGAGCAATGGCAAGAAAAGGCCGAAACTCTTGATGAATCAGAAGAGATTGTTATTGACATAACAGAAGAATAAACCATCACCATCTCTGGACGGACTATGTATCTGGGGATGGTGATTTTTTTCTCGTAGCCTGTCTTTGTGGTATAATAAGTACTATGCAGAAGAAACCAACGTCAGCCTATGTGCACATCCCATTTTGTACCCAGATTTGTTATTATTGTGACTTTTCAAAAGTTTTTATCAAGAATCAGCCGGTAGATAGTTATTTGGAGCATCTGTTAGAAGAGTTTCAATCTTATGATATTCAAAAGTTGAGAACCCTCTATATCGGTGGTGGCACACCGACAGCTTTGTCAGCTTCTCAACTGGAGGTGTTATTGAAGGGCTTGACTAAAAACTTGGACTTGTCTGTCTTAGAAGAGTTGACCATTGAAGCCAATCCAGGCGACTTGGATGCGAATAAGATAGCTGTTTTGAAGAACTCGGCTGTCAATCGTGTTTCGCTAGGTGTGCAGACCTTTGACGACAAGATGCTGAAAAAGATTGGGCGCAGTCATTTGGAGAAGGATATTTATGAAAATATCGACCGCCTGAAACTGGCTGGTTTTGACAATATCTCTATCGACTTGATTTATGCACTGCCAGGTCAGACTATGGAGCAAGTAAAGGAAAATGTGGCTAAGGCCATTGGACTGGATATTCCCCATATGAGTTTGTATAGCTTGATTTTAGAAAATCATACAGTCTTTATGAACCGGATGCGACGAGGAAAATTGCCTCTGCCTAAGGAGGAACTGGAAGCTGAGATGTTTGAGTACATCATTGCAGAGCTTGAGCGAGCAGGCTTTGAGCATTATGAGATTTCCAATTTCTCCAAACCCGGTTTTGAAAGTCGCCACAATCTCATGTACTGGGACAATGCTGAATACTATGGCATCGGTGCTGGGGCATCTGGTTATGTAAATGGAGTACGCTATAAAAACCACGGTCCCATTCGCCATTATCTTAATGCGGTTGAGGAAGGCAATGCGCGTATCACAGAAGAACACCTGAGCCAAAAAGAGCAAATGGAAGAAGAAATGTTCCTGGGGCTTCGCAAGAAATCAGGGGTCTCTATGGCGCGATTTGAAGAAAAATTTGGACGGTCTTTCGATGGACTTTATGGAGAAACTGTCAGAGACTTGGTTCAACAGGGTCTCATGCAAATAGAGGGTGACCGAGTGCGCATGACAAAGAGAGGTCTCTTTTTAGGAGACACCGTAGCAGAACGATTTATTTTGGAGTAGGATGATGGGCTTAACTTATCAAATGAAAATGAAAATTCCTTTTGATATGGCTGATATGAACGGTCATATCAAGCTTCCAGATGTGATTTTACTATCCCTACAAGTTTCAGGGATGCAGTCTATTGAGTTGGGAGTTAGTGATAAGACTATTTTGGAAGACTATAATCTGGTCTGGATTATCACAGATTATGATATTGAGGTGGCACGTTTGCCTCACTTTGCGGAAGAAATCACAATCGAAACGGAAGCTCTGAGCTATAATCGACTATTTTGCTATCGTCGCTTTACCATTTATGATCAAGCAGGTCAGGACCTTATCCACATGATGGCGACCTTTGTTCTCATGGATCGAGATAGTCGAAAAGTCCATGCTGTTGAACCTGAGATTGTAGCTCCTTACCAGTCTGATTTTGATAAAAAGCTCATCCGTGGGCCAAAGTATGAGTCCTTGAACGAACCAATCAGCAAGGATTACCATGTCCGTTTTTACGATTTGGATATGAATGGTCATGTCAATAACAGTAAATACCTGGACTGGATTTTTGAGGTCATGGGAGCGAACTTTTTGACTCACTACATTCCCAAGAAAATCAACCTCAAGTATGTCAAGGAAGTCCGACCAGGTGGGGTGATTACATCGGCTGTTGAACGGTCTGAACTGGAAAGCAAACATGAGATTACAAGCGACGGGGCTACCAATGCACAAGCTATCATCACTTGGCAAGAAATGAAGAAGGATTAGGGAGAAATAGATGAAATATAAAGGCTATTTAATTGATTTAGACGGAACCATTTATAAGGGGAAGAATCGAATTCCGGCAGGAGAAGCTTTTGTCCATGAATTGCAAAAGCGGGATATCCCCTATCTCTTTGTAACCAACAATACAACCCGCACTCCAGAGAGTGTTCAGGAGATGTTGGCTCAGAATTTTAATATCGATACGCCCCTATCGACTGTCTACACAGCGACTTTGGCAACGATCGACTATATGAACGACTTGGGGCTTGAAAAGACGGTCTATGTCATCGGAGAAGCAGGGCTCAAGGAAGCCATCAAGGCGGCTGGTTATGTGGAAGACAAGGATAATCCTGCCTATGTGGTAGTAGGTCTGGACTGGCAAGTCGACTATGAAAAATTTGCCACAGCAACTCTTGCCATTCAAAAGGGTGCTCACTTTATCGGAACCAACCCTGACCTCAACATCCCGACAGAGCGTGGTCTTTTGCCAGGTGCTGGTTCACTGATTACCCTTCTTGAAGTGGCAACACGAGTGAAGCCTGTTTATATCGGAAAACCAAATGCCATCATTATGGACAAGGCGGTTGAGCACTTAGGTTTGGAACGTGAAGAATTAATCATGGTCGGGGATAACTACCTAACTGATATTCGAGCTGGGATTGACAATGGCATTCCAACGCTCTTGGTGACGACAGGTTTTACCAAGGCAGAAGAAGTAGCAGACCTACCAATCGCACCGACTCATGTAGTTTCTAGCCTTGCGGAGTGGGATTTTGATGAAAACTAAACTGATCTTTTGGGGCTCTATGCTCTTTCTCCTCTCCCTCTCAATCCTTTTGACCATTTATTTGGCTTGGATTTTTTATCCGCTGGAAATTCAGTGGCTGAATTTAACAGATCGGGTCTATTTAAAACCAGAAACCATTCAGTACAACTTTCATATCTTGATGAATTATCTGACCAATCCATTTAGTCAGGTCTTGCAGATGCCAGATTTTCGTTCGTCAACAGCTGGATTACACCATTTTGCGGTGGTGAAGAATCTCTTTCACTTTGTTCAGCTAGTAGCTTTAGTGACACTGCCAAGTTTTTACGTCTTTGTCAAAGGGATTGTGAAAAAGGGCTTCTTGTCTCTATTTAGTAAAGGGTTTTTGGCTCTAGTGGTTTTGCCTTTACTGATTGGGATTGGGGGAGTTTTGATTGGTTTTGACCAATTCTTTACTCTTTTCCATCAAATTCTCTTTGTGGGAGATGATACCTGGCTTTTTGATCCAGCCAAGGATCCAGTGATTCTGATTTTGCCAGAGACCTTCTTCCTGCATGCCTTCCTCCTCTTTTTCGCCCTTTATGAAAGCTCCTTTGGCTTTCTTTATCTGAAAAGTCGTAGGAAGTGAGATTTTCGATGTAGATTCATCATAAAAAACAGCCGAAATGGCCACAATTGGTTCCTAACTGCAGCTATATCGGCTGTTTTTCTAACTTCTTCCCTGTTTATCTAATCTGCCTCTACCTGCCAGTAGCAACTCAGCCCAGAGTTTATGACCAATCAATTCCAGTTTTATTGAGCATTTTGACTTGTTGATAGAAGATGTCTCTCAATTGAGAAATAGTTTGGTCCAGGAAAAGACCATTCAGACTGTCCAGATAGGCTAAAATCTGACTTGCCAGTTCTATTCCCTCCTTCTTATCTTGTCTGAGCAAATTATAACATTCTTGCATTTTAATTTGAATAAATGCTTCTTGCAATACTCCTTTTAGGGAATGTAATTCCTTAATTCTATATACATCAATTTTGTCCACTAAATTTTGGGCAAGTTGGTAATGCCCATTTCGAGAATAGGTTCGGATGATGGTTAAGAGTGTCGATAGAAGCATTCGTTTTTGTATGAAATCAACAAATGTTTCTTTTAGCAAAGCAAGAGCTGTTTTTGCAATTTGTTGAAGTGTTTCTGTAGGAAAGTCAAAATAGTGAATTAAAGCATTAAACACGCTATAATCCTGTGCAAGCCAGTAGTTTAGATGAAATAAGGTATTCTTAGTCCGATTGAGGATAGTCCAATCTTCTTTCGTTAAATTCTCTTTCTTCCTAGGTATTTCTAAAGATTGGATATAGAACAAATCACTGAAATAGGTATCAAATCCTAATGCTTTACTCAATTCTACAACCTTAGTTGGTGTTGTGAATCTAGTTTTTTCAAATTCGGGAAATTTAGGATCTTGATATTGATAACGCATCATCAACATTGTCATATCATTGGCATCATAGATTTTGAGATTTTCTAGGATTTTGAAGTAAGTATCCACCTTGATGGTCGTGATGCCTTTTTCAAATTTACTGAGGTTGTTGGGACTAATGGCTGTGCCAGCAGCTTCTTTTAGAGTAAAGCCCCTCTCCTCCCGGATTTGTTTGATAATTTCACCAAAGTTTATTTCCATTTTACTAATCTCCTTGTGGTTTTACTTTATTATACACTATTTCAAGAAGATAAGAGAAAAAACTACAAAAAGATACGATTTTGAGAAGATTTGTAAGGGATTTTTGTAAAAATCCATTTTTTTCGTCGTTTTTCTTCACGAGTGGGAAAAATCTGCTATACTCTTGGGGAATAAGATTTAAAGGAGTTTGTCTATGAAATTCAAACCAGTTTTGTTTGCTAGTTTAGCAGTAGCAGCGCTAGGAGCTGCGACAGTTCTTGATACAGAAGGAAGATTGCTCTTCTCACCACAAATTGTTCATGCAAGTTCGAGTGATATCGTAGGGATTAAAAACCATGATGTGAAAATCACACTAAAACAGCATCCTACATTAGAAAAGCTGGATATCACGGCTACAATTGATTCTTTGCCAAGAAGATCACCCCTTTTTGACACTAAAAGTTTTTTTGGTTTTTTTAAAAATGTTCAGACAGGTCAGCTTCATCAATATATTCTACCGAATATGTCGTTTAGTTCTTATGAATTGTCATCTACGAGAGAGTTTTATTGGAACAATAATAAATTGATATTTTTAGCAGATGGGGATTACTGGATTGTATATTCTGGTACATTACAGGACATAAATGATGGTTCTCCTCGCTATGAACACCGCTACTATGGCCAGTCTGAGGTTGTGACGATTAAAGATCTTAAAATTGTCAGCATTGGTGGGCAAGGACAAGCTGCAGCCCAGCCACAAAGCTCTCAAGCTCAAACACCTGCTACACCTAGCAGCTCAGCTTCTGGAAAAAATGGCTGGTCTGGTAACTCTTACTACCAAAATGGCAACAAGGTCTATAGCAAGTGGATTTATGATAACCAATATAAGTCTTACTTCTATATCGATGCTGCGGGTAACTATGTCCAAAATGCTTGGGTGGGCAATTACTACCTCAAATCTGGCGGTTATATGGCACAAAATGAGTGGGTATATGACAAAAACTATGGAGCTTATTACTATTTGACTGGTGAAGGAAGCTATGCTCGCAATGCTTGGGTCGGTAACTATTACCTCAAATCTAATGGTAAGATGGCCAAGAGTGAATGGATTTATGACAGAAATTATAGAGCCTACTATTACTTAACAGGTGAAGGTAATTATGCACGTAATACTTGGATTGGTGACTATTATCTTAAATCTAATGGTAAGATGGCCGTTAGTGAACGAACTCCAGATGGCTATCGAGTAGATGGTTCAGGTAAATGGATTCGCTAGTAGGAGCAGATGGTAAGTTATGATGAAAATGAAAACAGTATTAGTCTCGGCCTTGTCTATTTTAGTCGTAGGCTCTACAGCTCTCGTTAACGTTCAGGAAGTAATGGCTGACACTCCTAACATTGCTAAATCCGACTATGATCCTTCTAAAGTTAAGAATTTAAAAGTACAGATGAATTTGAGTCAAGATACAAGTTCGGGAAAATTAAAGATCACAGCTAGTATTGATACCTTCCCAGAAGGAATGAATGAAATTTCTATTCCCTTTTTCTTGTTTAATGTAAAAACTCAAGTGACTGAAAAATTTCCTGGATTAGCCGATGCTATTTTTACGCCTAGTCAACCAAGCGTGACAAGGGAATACGATATGAACCAGGAGAATTTGAATGCCTTTACGGATGGAGAATATCGAATTGTTTTGAGAGATTGGAAACAGCCTCCGTATGGATATTATCGTTATTATGGTCACACTGACATTGTTACTATCCACGACCATAAAATGGTTGGAACAGGAAGTCATATTAATCAGGCCAAAAATGGTTGGTTCGGTAATTCATACTATAAAAATGGAGTTAAAGCAAGAAACGAATATATTCGCAGTTCTGATAGAAGAGGAGTATATTATGTAGATTCGGATGGTAACTTGGTTGAAAATAAATGGTTTGGGAATTTCTACTTTAAACCTGGTGGTTTAATGGCACAGCAAGAGTGGATTTACGATAAAAATTATGGGGCTTGGTACTATATATTAGCTCAATCAGGATATGTAAAAAATGGTTGGATTGGAAATTACTACCTCAAATCTGATGGTAAAATGGCTCAGAGCGAGTGGATCTATGATAGTTACTATAAATCATATTATTATTTAACATCGAATGGAAGTTATGCTCGAAACGCTTGGATTGGAAATTACTATCTCAAATCGAATGGTAAAATGGCCAAGAGCGAGTGGATTTATGACAGAAATTATGGAGCTTATTATTACTTAACTAGTGAAGGTAGCCATGCCCGCAATACTTGGGTAGGCGATTACTATCTTAAAGCTAATGGTAAGATGGCTGTTAATGAACGTACACCAGATGGTTACCGTGTAGATGGCTCAGGTAAATGGATTCGCTAGTAAGTTACTGGCTGAAATAAATCCAAGAGAGTATAATCTGTATGAGAAAAGGAATCCTTTTAGGAAAGTATCTTAAAAGGATTTCTCTGTGTTCATAATTGAAAATAAAATGAGAAGTGAGATAGAGAAAATGAAAAAGTCTCCACTGGTTACAATAAAATCTAGATTAGATTTTATTTATTTAGCTTATGCTATTAGTTTGGGATTGATTATTTTGTTTAGTTTTATGGGAGTAATGGTTGATGAAGTAAATAATCCTTTAAATATTTATGGTTGGATTAGGGGTATTTTAAATGCAAATCTCTTTTTAGCAGTCTCGTTATTAGAACTTGTGTTTGTATTGAAAAGAAAAGAGAAAACCTTGATTGTCCTTAGGATTTTAAATAGTTTATGGTTGTTTAAGATGCTTCTAGACGTTGTAAAAGGAGTTGTCCAAAGTCAAATCGCAGCTACAAGCTATAATGTTTTTGCTGGAATTGTTCAGTTTACCTCTGGCTTTTTATCAGGCTGGTCTCCTACGATGGAAAGAGCCAACTCAGCTGACATGTTGAATGGATACTATCTTATTTTGTATTCAGCATTTTTTAGCTTAATTCTTCTTGTAGTTTATTGTTTCTTTAAGTATATAAAAAAGGAAAAACTAACCTTTGAGTTTCATCTTTCATTTTTGTCAGTAGAGGATATCAAGAAATCCTATGCTAAAAATAAACTCTTAACAATTGCTTCTATCAGTATATTTTCATCGCAATTTTTGTATTTTTATAGTTTATCTGGTACAATTAATAAAACTGTATCACCCTTTACCTACCATGCCATCTTGGCTTTTATTATTCTTGCTTTAGCCGTTTTAGTTGTATCCTCTATTGCAAGGGGAGAAGAAAGAAGATTGGATACATATATCATCACCTTGTTAGCAACATTTATTGTCTATAATCCAATATACATTTTTCAACATGGTCGTCCTGGTTTAGGTTATATTGTCTACATTTTTGGATGGGTCTTATTCATCTATTATTTGGTGGATAAAAAATGGATACAATCAGAAAGGAATCATTGAGAAGATTTGAAAAAGATGAAAAAGTATTTACGATATAGTATCGTTTTCCTAGTTGCTTTGCTTTTTTTAGGAGCTTGTGGAAAGAAGGAAGAATCCTCTTCAGAGGTAATGGATCAGATTGATATTGCGAATTCTCTTGAAAAAGACAATTTTGATGAGTGGTATCGTTCTTTTGGAACAATTGAACATTTGTCAGGTGAGATGCCCCTATTTGGAACCATTGATCTTGGTTATAATGGTCAGGCCATTATTGTGAGAGATGGGAAAGAGATGTTGCATGGCCGTGATCGTGGTGGAATGATGAAAGGTCAACATACGATTAAAAAGTATGAGGGGGATACAAAAGTCACGACTATTGATTACGAACTCGACAAGACCTATGTTGTTGGAAAGACGTATTCTAAAACAACAGTTCTACCAGAAGTTGAGGTTTCGCTATCTATATCTCAGGAAGAGATTGACCGCATCGAAACAGACTTTAAAGATCAGTCCTATACTTTTTATGGCTACAAGGACCCTAACGGTTATCTGATTTTGACAGATGGTAAAGAGGACAAACCAACAGTCTATCTTTACAAGCTGGAGCAACCCATGGAATTGAAAGTCACTGCTGAAAAGGCTGCGGTACGTAAGGAACCTCTCTATGATTCAGAAGTGATTACTGAACTCAGCAAGGATCAAAGAATAACTGCATCTAATTCAGTTGCTGGAGAGAGAAAAGATCGAGGTCATATTTGGTACCAAATTGATGTAGAGGGGCAAACTGGTTTTATACTGCAAGCGGATATTATTGATCCAAAAACAAATCATTATCCCACCAATATGATCGCTACGAGACGTCCATTTAAGGAACCAGAAATCTTGAATGGAAATCTGCATCTAATAGCAGATACCTGGGTTAATGCTGCGGGTGAAGAAATCACTATCAAACCAGATGGCAGTATGAGTAACGGAGATCGCTTGCAGATAGGATCTGAGACAATAGATATACCTGTACTGATTGTTGGAAGAACAGAAGAAGGTGTCCTTGTTTATCCGGCTAATTCACCTAGCGATCCTCATGGTGGTCGGTCAGATAGTAGTAAGGATCGGATAGCCTTCTCAAACAAGCCAATTATTTCATCAGATAAGTTTTTCTACAGAAAATCAGATGGTGTAACAACTTTTGATAATACAAGCTCTAAGAATGGTACTGATAAGGAAACAAGTCAGAGTTCAAGTCGTGAACCTGTAGTGGGAAATCCATATGTTCAACATCCTCAAAAGGATGAAATGTCTCTGGTAGCAGGTAGTTGGTCGACAACTGGTTCAAAACCTAAAAACTTGATTATTCACGATTCTGGTTTAGTCAATGAATATGAACGAATCTTTTTGTCCAAGAACCAGGAAGGAGCCGTTGGAAAGCGATTTGAGATTGGAATACGGGCAACAACGCCTGTACTCTTTATACCAGCTGGAACGCCTCACGGTGCGTCAGATTCATCCAAAGATCGCCTGTTTTATGAAGAATTTGGGAAATCAGACAGGGCTGAAGATTATTACTATCGAGATTAGAAGATATATTCAAAAGGAAAAGAATGTCGCAAGATTGTGGCATTCTTTTTTGTGAACCCCATACTTCACTATATAGCTCCCCAAGAATGAATTAATCAAATCCAAAAAGAGTTAATCGTTCGCAAACAGTCTATTTTTCTTGAAAAAATAGGCTTTTTTTTTCTAAAAATCCCTAGTCAAGCGCTTTATTTTTTTGTATAATAGAAGTAGCAAAGTATAGATAAGAAGAGAAAAGCATGATTACACTATTTCTATCACCGAGCTGTACTTCATGTCGTAAGGCGAAGGCCTGGTTAGAAAAACATAAGGTGCCCTTTGAGGAACACAATATTATGACCAGTCCTTTAACAAGAAAAGAATTGCAACACATCCTTTCCTTGACCGAAAATGGTACTGATGACATCATTTCAACTCGTTCAAAAATTTTTCAAAAATTAGATATTGATGTAGAAAGTATTTCGGTATCGGAATTGCTTCATTTGATTGAGCAGTATCCTAGTCTTTTGCGTCGTCCCATTATTATTGATGCCAAACGCATGCAGATCGGGTTTAATGAAGATGAGATTCGTGCTTTTCTCCCTCGTAGTTACCGTAAGCAAGAACTAAAAGAAGCAAGAATGAGAGCTGGTATTAGTTAATGAACAAACAGTATAGTTACCCACTAGATTTGTCGTGGAGCACTGAAGAACTTGCTTCAGTGCTTTCTTTTTTTAATGATGTTGAAGCTGCCTATGAAGGCAAGGTAGAGGCTAAAAAGTTACTGGACTCCTATAAGGGATTCAAGGCGGTTGTGCCAAGCAAGAGTGAAGAGAAACGTTTGGGACGAGAATTTGAAACAGTTAGTGGCTATTCGCTTTACCGAGCAGTTCAGGCTGCTAAGGAAAAAGGGGAAGGAAAGATTTCTCTTGGAAAGTAAATTTGAATTTGCTAAAGAGCTAATTAAGAAAGCAGGCCAGTACATCCTTGACCATATGCAGGAAGATTTGTGTGTTGAAACCAAGTCCTCTCCAACCGATTTGGTGACCAGACTGGACAAGGAAGTTCAGGAGCTCTTGGTTGGTGAGATTTTGTCCCGTTATCCTGAGGATAAGATTTGTGCTGAAGAAGGTTGTCTGCGAGCCTCGGTTCAAGAGGGCAAGGTTTGGGTCATTGATCCAATTGATGGTACCAATAACTTTGTAGCCCAGCAGGAAGATTTTGCTGTTATGATGGCTTATTTTGAAAATGGTCAGGGGCAGTTTGGCCTCATTTATGATGTGGTCAAAGGGGATTGTTATCACGGTGGTGGTAAGTTTCCAGTATGCCGAAATGATCAGCTCCTAGCTCCCTTTAAAGCAAAACCACTTGGAGATTTTCTCATTGCAGGGAATAGTGGCATGCTGGAAACCAACGAATGGGGTTTGGCCGATTTGAGTCGAGCAGTCCTTGGTGTTCGTGTCTATGGGAGTGCGGCCATTAGTTTTGCCAAGATTTTGTCAGGGCGTTTGTTGACCTATGTCACTTATCTGCAACCATGGGATTATGCTGCAGCTAGTATTTTAGGAGAAAGTCTGGGCTATCGAGTTGTGACCCTATCTGGTGAAACGCTTGATTTTCAAACCAGACAGCCGGTCATGATGGTGCCTCTTGAGATGCAGGAGGAAATTCAGTCCTATATTTACGAAAGGAAAAGAACTTAAATGCAATTTCCAGAAGGATTTGTTGAAAAATATGAAAAGATACTAGGAGATGAGGCAAGAGATTTTCTTGCCTCTTTTGGGGAGGAAGCGGTTTCGGCCTTTCGGGTGAATCCTTTAAAAGAAATACCAATTTCCTTTCCTGATGCTATTCCTCAAACCCCTTGGGGCCACTATGGGAAGATTTCAGGGAAATCGCCTGAGCATGCTACAGGTTTGGTTTACTCGCAAGAACCCGCTGCTCAAATGGTAGCGCAGGTAGCCCAGCCTAGTCCTGGTATGAAGGTCTTGGATTTGGCTGCTGCACCGGGTGGCAAATCAACCCAACTGGCAGCCTATCTAGCAGGGGAGGGTCTTCTCGTCTCCAATGAAATTTCAAGCAAACGGGCTAAGATTTTAGTAGAAAACATGGAGCGCTTTGGAGCGACAAATGTTGTGGTGACCAATGAATCTGCTGACCGCTTGGCCAAGGTCTTTAAAGGCTATTTTGACCTCATTGTCCTAGATGCCCCTTGCTCAGGGGAAGGGATGTTCCGTAAGCAACCAGATGCTATGGACTATTGGAGCTTAGATTACCCGAGTCAATGCGCTAGCTTGCAAAGAGAAATTCTGGCAGATGCAGTAACCATGCTGGCAGAGGGAGGTCATCTGGTTTATTCGACTTGTACCTGGTCACCTGAGGAAAACGAAGAGATTGTTAATTGGCTGCTGGAAGAGTATGATTTTGACTTGCTACCAGTAGAGCATATCAATGGAATGGTAGCTGGTATTGACTTGCCAGAAACGGCTCGGATGTACCCTCATCATTTTAAGGGAGAGGGTCAGTTTGTGGCCCATTTACAATTTAAGGGTGACAATCCAGCTCCTAAATTTAAGGCAAGTAAGAGCAATCTAAGTCGTGAACAGCTCACCTTGTGGCAGGAATTTGCGCAAAAACACTTGAAGGTCAATCTAAGAGGAATCTTGCAGACTTTTGGTGACCAACTCTATCTCTTGCCAGAACTCTTGCCAGATTTAGGGAAACTCAAGATTGCTCGCAATGGACTGCATCTGGGCACTTTTAAGAAGAAACGTTTTGAACCCAGTTTTGCTCTTGGTCTAGCCTTGAAACCGAGTCAGGTTAAACAGTCGGTTGGAATTGACCAAGAAGGGTTTGTAAAGTATGTTGCTGGCGAAACTGTTCAGCTGGCGGAAAGTCTGCCAAATGGTTGGTACCAAGTTTTGGTTCAAGGCAATGGGTTGGGCTTTGCTAAGGTGACTGGAAATGTTTTGAAAAATTATTTTCCAAAAGGCCTAAGATTCAAGTGAAAATGCTAGTCAAAGTAGCTTGTCTATGTTATAGTGGAAGTATGGATTTTTTTCAAATTGTCTTTCATTTTAAGTCAAAATTGGTGGAGAAGGTAACTGAGTAAATTACTAGTAAAACCAAGCTAGCAACTTCAGTTGGCTCCCAATTTTCAAAAGAAAAACATAAATAAATAGTTGAAAAAATTCACAGCATTCACCATTATTTTCAAGGAGAAAAACAGTGAAAAAAAGGAAAAAACTCGCTCTATCCCTTGCAGCTCTTTTGCTGGCAGGTTCTTTGGCGGGATGTGCTAGCTGGATTGATCGTGGAGAATCCATGACAGCTGTTGGCTCAACGGCTCTTCAGCCCTTGGTCGAAGCAGCAGCAGATGAATTTGGCTCTATGCACGTTGGAAAAACAGTCAACGTCCAAGGTGGAGGATCTGGTACAGGTTTGTCTCAGGTTCAGTCTGGAGCTGTTGATGTAGGAAATTCAGACGTATTTGCCGAGGAAAAAGACGGTATCAACGCATCCGCTCTAGTGGACCATAAGGTTGCTGTAGCGGGCTTGGCAGTTATTGTGAACAAGGAAGTTGATGTTGAAAATCTGACAACTGAACAACTCCGTAGCATCTTCACAGGTCAAGTGACCAACTGGAAAGAAGTCGGTGGGAAAGACCTAGCCATTTCCATTATCAACCGTGCGGCAAGTTCAGGTTCGCGTGCAACATTTGATAGTGTTGTCATGGATGGTCAATCTGCCGTGCAGAGTCAAGAACAGGATTCAAATGGGATGGTCAAAAACATTGTTTCCCAGACACCAGGAGCCATTTCTTACCTAGCCTTTGCCTATGTGGATGACTCAGTTAAACGCATGAAGTTGAATGGCTATGAGCCGATTGCAGAAAATGTTACAAGCAATAACTGGCCTTTGTGGTCTTATGAACACATGTACACCCTAGGTCAACCAAATGAATTGGTGGCAGAGTTTCTCAACTTTGTCCTCTCAGATGAAGCGCAAAGCGGAATCGTTAAGGGGATGGGATATATTTCTGTTAAGGAAATGAAGGTTGAAAAAGATGCTGTAGGAACGGTGACAGCACTAGAAGGGAGTCACTAATGAATCAAGAAGAATTAGCTAAAAAATTGCTTTCTCCCTCAAAGAACTCTCGTCTAGAGAAATTAGGAAAAGGCTTGACCTTTGCCTGTCTGTCTTTGATTGTTATCATTGTGGCTATGATTTTGATTTTCGTAGCCCAAAAAGGTTTGTCTACCTTCTTTGTAAATGGGGTTAATATCTTTGATTTCCTCTTTGGCCAAACTTGGAATCCTTCAGGTAAACAATTTGGTGCCCTTCCTATGATTTTGGGTTCCTTTATTGTCACAATCCTATCAGCACTTATCGCAACTCCTTTTGCCATTGGTGCGGCAGTCTTTATGACGGAGGTCTCACCAAAAGGTGCTAGAATCTTGCAACCAGCCATTGAATTGCTGGTCGGGATTCCTTCAGTCGTGTATGGATTTATCGGTTTGCAGGTCGTAGTTCCCTTTGTACGTAGTGTCTTTGGTGGAACTGGTTTTGGAATTTTGTCAGGGATTTTCGTTCTCTTTGTCATGATTTTACCGACGGTAACCTTTATGACAACGGACAGCTTACGTGCGGTGCCTCGTCACTACCGCGAAGCTAGTTTGGCTATGGGGGCCACTCGCTGGCAAACCATCTGGCGCGTGACCTTGAAGGCGGCGCGTTCAGGTATTTTTACAGCAGTGGTCTTTGGGATGGCGCGTGCCTTTGGTGAGGCCTTGGCCATTCAGATGGTGGTCGGAAACTCAGCCGTTGTTCCAACTTCACTAACAACACCTGCTGCAACCTTGACCTCTGTGTTGACCATGGGTATCGGAAATACCGTTATGGGAACCGTTGACAATAACGTTCTCTGGTCACTGGCCTTAGTCTTGCTTTTGATGAGTTTGGCCTTCAACAGTGTGATTAAATTGATTACGAAAGAAAGAGGAAAGAAAAACTATGCACGCTAAGAAATTAGATAAAATTGCAACAGCTGTCCTCTACTCAATTGCAGGAATTATCGTTGCCATCTTGGCATCCTTGATTCTTTATATCTTGGTTCGTGGTTTGCCTCACATCTCTTGGTCTTTCTTGACTGGCAAATCATCTTCTTACCAAGCAGGCGGAGGGATTGGAATTCAGCTCTATAATTCCTTCTTCCTTCTGGTTATTACCTTGATTATTTCTGTGCCCTTGTCTATGGGAGCTGGGATTTTCCTAGCTGAATATGCTAAAAAAGGTCCTGTGACCAATTTTGTCAGAACCTGTATTGAAATCTTGTCTTCACTCCCATCTGTGGTTGTAGGTCTCTTTGGTTACTTGATCTTTGTAGTTCAGTTTGAGTATGGATTTTCAATCATTTCAGGTGCCTTGGCCTTGACAGTCTTTAACTTACCTCAGATGACTCGTAATGTTGAAGACAGCTTGAAACACGTTCACCATACGCAACGTGAGGCTGGTCTGGCCCTTGGGATTTCTCGTTGGGAGACAGTTGTCCATGTGGTCATTCCAGAAGCTCTTCCAGGTATTGTGACTGGGGTCGTCTTAGCTTCTGGTCGTATCTTTGGTGAGGCTGCGGCTCTTATCTATACAGCAGGACAATCCGCTCCAGCCCTTGACTGGTCTAACTGGAATATTCTCAGTGTGACCAGTCCAATCTCTATCTTCCGTCAAGCAGAAACCTTGGCTGTCCACATCTGGAAAGTCAATAGTGAAGGAACCATTCCAGATGGAACCATCGTATCAGCAGGTTCTGCGGCCGTGCTACTCATCTTTATTCTCATCTTTAACTTTGGAGCTCGTAAACTCGGAAGTTACCTACATAAGAAATTAACCGCTGCCTAAAGGAGAAGCCATGTCAAAATATAATTGGGATGAAAAGCATATCATCACCTTTCCTGAAGAGAAAGTGGCCCTCTCTACTAAGGATTTACATGTTTACTACGGTAAAAATGAATCCATCAAGGGCATCGATATGCAATTTGAAAAAAATAAAATTACTGCCTTAATTGGTCCTTCCGGATCTGGGAAATCTACCTACCTTCGCAGTCTCAACCGTATGAATGATACCATCGATATTGCCAAGGTAACAGGTCAAATCCTCTACCAAGGGATTGATGTCAATCGTCCAGAAATCAATGTCTATGAGATGCGCAAGCATATCGGAATGGTTTTCCAACGCCCAAATCCCTTTGCCAAGTCTATCTACCGCAATATCACTTTTGCTCATGAACGTGCAGGTGTTAAGGACAAGCAAGTCTTGGATGAAATTGTGGAAACCTCTCTTCGTCAAGCTGCCCTTTGGGATCAGGTCAAAGACGATTTGCACAAGTCAGCCTTGACCCTATCAGGGGGTCAGCAACAGCGTCTCTGTATTGCTCGTGCTATCTCGGTTAAACCAGATATTCTCTTGATGGATGAGCCGGCGTCAGCCTTGGATCCGATTGCGACAGCTCAGCTGGAAGAAACCATGCTGGAATTAAAGAAGGACTTTACCATCATCATCGTGACCCACAGTATGCAGCAGGCTGCGCGTGCTAGTGACTACACAGGATTTTTCTACTTGGGTGACTTGATCGAGTACGATAAGACCTCTAATATTTTCCAAAATGCGAAACTACAGTCAACCAATGACTACGTAACAGGACACTTTGGATAGAAAGGAAACAGTATGACAGAAGCGATTTTACAGGTGTCAGACCTGTCCGTTTACTACAATCAAAAGAAGGCCTTGAATAGTGTTTCCCTATCTTTCCAACCTAAGGAAATTACAGCCTTGATCGGTCCATCTGGATCAGGGAAATCAACCCTCCTAAAGGCTATCAACCGTATGGGGGATCTCAATCCAGAGGTGACTACAACTGGTTCGGTGGTTTACAACGGCCACAACATTTACAGTCCGCGTACAGATACAGTTGAATTACGGAAGGAAATCGGTATGGTTTTCCAACAACCCAACCCTTTCCCTATGTCTATCTACGAAAATGTTGTTTACGGGCTTCGTATCAATGGAGTGAAGGACAAGCAGGTTCTAGATGAGGCGGTTGAAAAAGCCTTGCAACGAGCTTCTATCTGGGATGAGGTCAAGGATCGCCTGCATGATTCAGCTATCGGGCTTTCAGGCGGACAACAGCAACGTGTCTGCCTTGCCCGTGTCTTGGCAACCAGTCCTAAAATCATTCTCTTGGATGAACCGACTTCAGCTCTGGACCCTATCTCGGCCGGTAAGATTGAGGAAACCTTGTATGGTCTAAAAGATAAATACACCATGCTCTTGGTTACACGTTCCATGCAACAAGCCTCTCGTATCTCTGACAAGACAGGATTTTTCCTTGATGGAGATTTGATTGAGTTTAACGATACCAAGAAGATGTTCCTAAACCCACAACACAAGGAAACAGAAGATTATATTTCAGGAAAATTTGGATAAGGAGATAAATGATGTTACGTTCTCAATTTGAAGAAGATTTAGAGAAATTGCATAACCAGTTCTATGCTATGGGACAAGAAGTGCTATCTCAAATCAATCGGACAGTGCGTGCCTTTGTTACGCATGACCGTGATTTGGCCAAGGAAGTCATCGAAGACGATGCAGAAGTAAACGAATACGAAGTGAAATTGGAAAAGAAATCATTTGAAATGATTGCTCTTCAACAGCCAGTTTCTCAGGACTTGCGTACTGTTTTAACAGTCTTGAAGGCCGTATCTGACTTGGAACGTATGGGGGACCATGCCGTTTCCATTGCCAAAGCGGCAATTCGTATGAAAGGGGAGCAACGCATCCCAGCTGTTGAAGAAGAAATCAAGAGAATGGGTCGCGATGTCAAGAACTTTGTTGAAGCAGCCCTTGAACTCTATCTCAACGGTTCAGTAGACCAGGCCTATGAAGTAGCAGCCATGGATGAAAAAATCAACCATTACTTTGATAGCATTCGTGATTTGGCTACAGAAGAAATCAAGAAAAATCCAGATGCCATCGTTACAGGTCGTGATTATTTCCAAGTGATTGCTTTCTTGGAACGTATTGGAGACTATGCTAAAAATATCTGTGAATGGGTTGTTTACTTTGAAACAGGTAAGATTGTCGAACTATAAAATAGATTTATTCTGTATAAAAAGGAGCTCGAAATCAACTGACAGCTCCTTTTCTTGAATGAAAAAAATATTTTTAAGATAAAAATTCAAAAAACACTTGACAAGCAACTTGGATAGCGTTATAATTATACAAAATTAACAGAGAGGTTGTTTATTTATGAAATCAAAAAAATGGATATTTGTTTTATGTAGCTTTCTTGCAAGTTTCTTCTTAGTGGCTTGCCAGTCGGATTCTAACGGTTCTCAGTCAGCTGTTGAGGCCATCAAGCAAAAGGGGAAATTAGTTGTGGCGACCAGTCCAGACTATGCACCCTTTGAATTCCAATCCTTGGTTGATGGAAAAAACCAGGTAGTCGGTGCGGACATTGATATGGCCCAAGCTATCGCTGATGAACTTGGGGTGAAGTTGGAAATTTCAAGCATGAGTTTTGACAATGTCTTGACCAGTCTTCAAACTGGTAAGGCTGACCTAGCAGTTGCGGGAATTAGCGCTACTGATGAGAGAAAAGAAGTCTTTGATTTTTCAATCCCCTACTATGAAAACAAGATTAGTTTTTTGGTTCGTAAGTCCGATGTAGAAAAATACAAGGATTTAACTAGCCTTGAAAGTGCTAATATTGCGGCCCAAAAAGGAACTGTTCCAGAATCAATGGTCAAGGAACAATTGCCAAAAGCTCAGCTGACTTCCCTAACCAATATGGGTGAAGCTGTTAATGAATTACAGGCTGGAAAAGTAGATGCTGTTCACATGGATGAGCCTGTTGCGCTTAACTATGCTGCTAAAAATGCAGACCTAGCTGTCGCAACTGTCAGCTTGAAGATGAAGGACGGCGAAGCTAATGCAGTTGCCCTTAGAAAAAATAGTGCTGATTTGAAAGAAGTGGTGGACAAGGTCATCAAAAAACTCAAGGATGACGGCACCTACCAAAAATATCTTGAAAAAGCGGCAACCTTAACAGAAGTTGAAGAATAATACTCAATGAAAATCAAAGAGCAAACTAGGAAGCTAGCCGCAAGCTGTACTTGAGTACGGTAAGGCGACGCTGACGTGGTTTGAAGAGATTTTCGAAGAGTATAAGAAAAAAGCAGAGTTGGAAGTCAGTCCAATTCTGCTTTTAAATAGTCTAAAACTTTTTTTAGATTGTCTAGGGACACCTTGGCAAATTGATAAGGGCAGGCATCCAAGTAAGCCTCCTCAAAGAAGTTCAATTTCAGCTGACTGTGTTTGAGGCTGGCGATTTTAGGATACTGTCTGAGGTCTAGCAATAAACCATCGTGTAGGGGATAATGAGGAAGGGGACAAGGAGTGTTAGCTAGTCTTTCCTCGATTTGTTTTTGGTAGTCTTCCTGATTGGACAAGCGAGCTAGACGATTTTTCTCAAACAGTTGACTATCAATATAGAGTGACAGGGCCTTTTGCATGATGAGGTTGCTGTCGTAATCTAGGATATTTTTGTAGGCCACAAAGGCTTCCTTGATAGCATTTGGCAGGATGAGTGCTGTTATCCGCAGGGCTGGAAAGAGGCTGGTTGAGAAGGACTTGATATAAATGACGCGCTCCTCTGTGTCTAGATAGTGGAAGGTCTGGCCCTTTTTGGAGTCCAAATCCCCCAAATAGTCGTCTTCGACGATATAAACACCATACTTGGCAGCTAAGTCAAGAATAGCCCGTTTGTCCTGCTCTGAATAGGAATGTCCCAGAGGATAGTGAAAACGAGGAATGGTATAGAAAAACTTAATTTTTCCTGTTTTGAAGTGACCTTCCAGCTCCTCCAAGTCAATCCCATCAATGCCTCGTTCAATCGTTTGATAGTCCAATCCCTGAGCAATCAAGAGGCGATTCATCCGATGGTAGGTCGGCTGTTCCACCAAGATTTCCTTAGCTTGACTAGGAAAGGAAATTTGAGAGAGGATAAACAAGGCTTGTTGGGTTCCAGAAGTTAATACCAGTTGGTCAGCCTTGCAGTAGAGGGCTTGGTCAAAGAGGAGTTTATGAATGGACTGTCTTAGGTCTTCTAATCCTTCTTGGTTGTCATAGTAGTTAAAAAGGTAGTTTTCTCGGCCAATCAAGGTTTCATTGACACAGAGTCGGAAATCGTCATAGGCGCTGGCATGTTCGTCAGTGACTTCGATTTCTAGATCCTGGTGTTGCCCTTGTTCTAGGACATAGTAACCACTCTGAGGCTTGGCATAGAGGTATTGTTCGTGCCGTAATTCCAACAGGGCTCGTTGGACAGTATCCTTGCTACAGTGAAAGTCAAGGCTCAGTTGACGGATAGAAGGCAAGCGACTTCCCGTTGGAAAACGTCCAGACTCGATACCGTTTTTCAGATAGGAAACGACCTCTTGGTACTTGCTTTGTTTCTTCATTCCAGACCTCCCTTGATTTTGTTACATTGTACCTTTTTTTTTCCTTCTTGGCAATGTCTAGAGTGTTTCTCTCGTTCACATCTAGGGGCAAATGTGGTATACTTAGGAGTAACATTTATAGAATAACAGACAAGAAAGTGAATGGATAAGAACGTGCAGGAACCAGTGAAATTATTTCAATACAATACCCTTGGAGCCTTGATGGCAGGCCTTTATGGTGGTACCATGACAGTAGGAGAATTGCTAGAGCATGGTGACCTTGGTTTGGGAACCTTGGATTCCATTGATGGGGAATTGATTGTCTTAGATGGCAAGGCTTATCAGGCCAAAGGCTCGGGAGAGCAACCGGAAATTGTAGAAGTGTCACCAGATGCCCTTATTCCTTACGCAGCAGTGGTACCGCATCAGGCAGAGGTCATTTTTCGCCAACGCTTTGAGATGACAGATAAGGAATTGGAAGAACGAATTGAGTCTTATTATGATGGGGAAAATCTTTTCCGCTCAATTAAGATTCGTGGCGAATTCTCACATATGCATGTACGCATGATTCCCAAGTCGACACCAGATACCAAGTTTGCTGAGGTCGCAACCCATCAACCGGAATATAGTCGTGACAATGTGGCGGGAACTATCGTTGGTTTCTGGACGCCAGAGATTTTCCATGGAGTCAGTGTGGCAGGCTACCATCTGCACTTCATTTCAGATGATTTGACCTTCGGTGGTCATGTCATGGACTTTGTCATCAAGGAAGGTATTATTGAGGTGGGAGCTGTTGACCAGTTGGACCAACGTTTTCCAGTCCAAGATCGTCAATACTTGTTTGCTAAGTTCAATGTTGACGAGATGAAAAAAGATATTGAAAAGGCGGAATAGGAGAAGAAAATGACCATTCATATCATTATTACCATGTTGCTGTTGCTGGCTTTCTTGATAGGAAGCATTTGGTATGCCAAAAAGAAATACCAGATTAATCTAGCTGTCTTGGGATTGGGTGCTGTTGCTTTCTTTGTCTCTTCACAGATTTTAGAAAAACTGGTGCATATCTTAGTTTTGCATCCTCAAAAAGACGGTAGTATTGCCCTTTTGCAGGATCATCCACTTCTCTATATCATCTATGGCCTAGTCATGGCAGCATTTTTTGAGGAAACTGCTCGTTTTATTTTCTTCAAATGGTTGGAGAAAAAGAGAAGTTTGGAAAAGGCAGATGCATTGGCTTATGGATTGGGGCATGGTGGCTTGGAGTTGATTTTCCTAGGTCTTGCTAGTTTGCTTAATCTCTACATCGTTCTTTCAGCAGTTCAAACGCAAAATCCACAGGTTATGCAATTGCTGTCTGAAAATATGTTGAAAACTATTCAGTCGCTATCAGTCTGGCAGATTTATTTGCTTGGTTTTGAGAGAATCTTGGCGCTAGGTTTCCAATTACTCTTGACTGTTTGGGTTTACCAAGCTGTTCGCCAGAAGAAATGGATTTATCTCCTAGCAGCCTATGGCCTACATGCCTTCTTTGACCTGGCACCATCTCTAGCCCAAGTTGGCTGGCTTACAAGTCCAGTCTTAGTTGAAGTCATTCTACTAGTTGAACTGATCCTAGTTGCCTATGGAACCAAGGCTATCTTTTGCAAAAAATCATAAGAAAAAGGGGGAAACCTCTTTTTTTGTTTAAAATAAGCCCAAGATTTTTTTAGGGTCGTCAAATGGTCTTAAAAATGGTATAATGGAATGAATTTTGTAAAAGGAAGAGTGTCATGTCAGTAAAAGAAAACATGCTTGAAATCTTAGAAGGGATTGATATCCGTTTCAAAGAACCCTTGCATAGCTATAGTTATACAAAAGTAGGTGGAGAGGCCGATTATTTGGTCTTTCCACGAAATCGTTTTGAGTTGGCGCGCGTTGTTAAATTTGCCAATCAAGAAAATATTCCTTGGATGGTCCTTGGAAATGCCAGCAACATCATCGTTCGTGATGGTGGGATTCGTGGATTTGTCATCTTGTGTGACAAGCTCAATAACGTTTCCGTTGATGGCTATACTATTGAAGCAGAAGCTGGTGCCAACTTGATTGAAACGACCCGCATTGCCCTTCGTCATAGTTTGACTGGCTTTGAGTTTGCTTGTGGCATTCCAGGAAGTGTTGGTGGTGCTGTCTTTATGAATGCGGGTGCCTATGGTGGCGAGATTGCCCACATCTTGCAGTCTTGTAAGATCTTGACCAAGGATGGAGAAATTGAGACCCTGTCTGTCAAGGATTTGGCTTTTGGTTACCGCCATTCAGCTATTCAAGAGTCTGGTGCAGTTGTTCTGTCAGCTAAATTTGCTCTAGCTCCAGGAAACCATCAGGTTATCAAGCAAGAAATGGATCGCTTGACGCATCTACGTGAACTCAAGCAACCTTTAGAATATCCATCTTGTGGTTCGGTCTTTAAACGTCCAGTAGGGCATTTTGCAGGCCAATTAATTTCAGAAGCTGGCTTGAAAGGCTATCGTATCGGTGGTGTTGAAGTCTCAGAAAAACACGCAGGTTTTATGATCAATGTCGCTGATGGAACGGCTAAAGACTACGAGGACTTGATTGAGTCTGTGATTGAAAAAGTCAAGGAACACTCTGGCGTTACCCTTGAGAGGGAAGTCCGTATTTTAGGAGAAAGCAAGTAGGAAGCTGTAGTTGAAAAGCTGCTGCTATGTCATGGAAAGGGGGTGAAAGCCTATCGTCAGTGCAGAAGAATGTAGGCAGTTCAATCTCCTACACGAGGTAGTAGCGGCCTGACAGAGCCCTGATCTGTTAATCTATGAAAAAGAAGGAATAAATGACAATTGAAAAAACCAATTATTGAATTCAAAAACGTCTCAAAAGTTTTTGAAGACAGCAACACCAAGGTTCTCAAAGACATCAACTTTGAGTTGGAAGAAGGGAAATTCTACACTCTTTTAGGCGCATCTGGTTCAGGGAAATCAACCATCCTAAACATCATTGCAGGTTTACTGGATGCGACGACAGGAGATATTTTGCTGGACGGTGTCCGCATCAACGACATCCCAACCAACAAGCGAGACGTCCATACGGTCTTCCAATCCTATGCCTTGTTTCCACATATGAATGTGTTTGAAAATGTTGCCTTTCCGCTTCGCTTGCGTAAAATTGACAAGAAAGAAATCGAGAAACGCGTAGCGGAAGTTCTCAAGATGGTTCAGTTGGAAGGTTACGAAAAACGTTCCATTCGTAAACTCTCTGGAGGACAACGTCAGCGTGTGGCTATTGCCCGTGCCATTATCAACCAACCCCGTGTGGTTTTGTTGGACGAGCCTTTGTCAGCGTTGGACTTAAAATTAAGAACAGATATGCAGTACGAACTGCGTGAACTGCAACAACGATTGGGCATTACCTTTGTCTTTGTCACTCACGATCAGGAAGAAGCCCTGGCTATGAGTGACTGGATTTTCGTTATGAATGATGGCGAGATTGTCCAGTCTGGAACACCTGTGGATATCTACGATGAGCCGATCAATCACTTTGTTGCCACCTTTATCGGTGAGTCAAATATCTTGCCAGGAATCATGATTGAGGACTACTTGGTTGAGTTCAACGGCAAACGCTTTGAAGCGGTCGATGGTGGGATGAAGCCAAATGAACCTGTTGAGGTCGTGATTCGTCCAGAGGACTTGCGGATTACCCTTCCTGAAGAAGGCAAGCTCCAAGTTAAGGTGGATACCCAGCTCTTCCGTGGGGTTCACTATGAAATTATCGCCTATGACGAACTTGGGAATGAATGGATGATCCACTCGACTCGTAAGGCCATCGTGGGTGAGGAAATCGGTCTGGACTTTGAACCGGAAGACATCCACATCATGCGTCTCAACGAAACCGAAGAAGAGTTCGATGCCCGTATCGAAGAATACGTGGAAATCGAAGAGCAAGAAGCAGGTCTGATCAATGCAATCGAGGAGGAAAGAGATGAAGAAAACAAGCTCTAAACTCTTTGTAGTGCCCTACATGCTCTGGATTGCCCTCTTTGTTCTGGCACCCTTGGTCTTGATTTTCGGTCAATCCTTTTTCAACATTGAAGGCCAATTCAGTTTAGAAAATTATAAGTCCTACTTTACGTCACAAAACTTGACCTACCTAAAAATGAGTTTCAACTCAGTACTCTATGCAGGGATTGTGACACTGGTGACGCTTCTTATCAGCTATCCGACAGCCCTCTTTTTGACTCGTCTCAAGCACCGTCAACTCTGGCTTATGCTGATTATCCTGCCAACCTGGATCAATTTGCTCCTCAAGGCCTATGCCTTTATCGGAATTTTTGGTCAAAATGGCTCTATTAACCAATTCTTGGAATTTATCGGAATCGGTTCACAACAGTTGCTCTTTACCGATTTCTCCTTTATCTTTGTCGCAAGCTACATCGAGCTTCCCTTTATGATTTTGCCCATTTTCAATGTCTTGGACGATATGGATAATAACCTCATCAATGCCAGCTACGATCTGGGTGCGACCAAGTGGGAGACCTTCCGCCATGTCATCTTCCCTCTATCGATGAACGGCGTGCGAAGTGGAGTTCAGTCGGTCTTTATTCCAAGCTTGAGTCTCTTCATGCTGACCCGTTTGATTGGTGGGAACCGCGTTATCACCTTGGGGACAGCCATTGAGCAGAACTTCCTGACAAATGACAACTACGGTATGGGTTCTACCATCGGTGTGATTCTCATTCTGACCATGTTCATCACCATGTGGGTGACCAAGGAAAGGAGAGAACGATGAAAAAATTTGCCAACCTTTATCTGGGACTGGTCTTTCTTGTCCTCTACCTGCCGATTTTTTACTTGATTGGCTACGCCTTTAATGCAGGCAACGACATGAACAGCTTTACAGGCTTTAGCTTGAGCCATTTTAAAACCATGTTTGGCGATGGTCGCCTTATGTTAATTGTGACCCAGACCTTTTTCTTGGCCTTTCTATCAGCCTTGATAGCGACCATTATCGGGACTTTTGGAGCCATTTACATCTACCAATCTCGTAAGAAATACCAAGAAGCCTTTCTTTCACTCAATAATATCCTCATGGTTGCGCCTGATGTTATGATTGGTGCCAGCTTCTTGATTCTCTTTACCCAACTCAAGTTTTCACTTGGCTTTTTGACCGTTCTATCTAGTCATGTGGCCTTCTCGATTCCTATCGTGGTCTTGATGGTCTTGCCTCGACTCAAGGAAATGAACGGTGACATGATTCATGCGGCCTATGACCTTGGTGCCAGTCAATTTCAGATGTTCAAGGAAATCATGCTTCCTTACCTGACTCCGTCTATCATTGCAGGTTATTTCATGGCCTTCACCTATTCTCTAGATGACTTTGCTGTGACCTTCTTTGTAACGGGAAATGGCTTTTCAACCCTATCAGTCGAGATTTACTCTCGTGCTCGGAAGGGGATTTCGCTAGAAATCAATGCCCTGTCTGCCCTTGTCTTTCTCTTTAGTATTATCCTGGTTGTTGGGTATTACTTTATCTCACGTGAGAAGGAGGAGCAAGCATGAAAAAACTCTATTCATTTTTAGCAGGAATTGCAGCCATTATCCTGGTCTTGTGGGGAATTGCGACGCATCTAGATAGTAAAATCAATAGTCGAGATAGTCAAAAACTGGTCATTTACAACTGGGGTGATTATATCGATCCTGAACTCTTGGAGAAATTCACAGAAGAAACAGGAATCCAAGTCCAGTACGAGACCTTTGATTCCAACGAAGCCATGTATACCAAGATCAAGCAGGGTGGAACGACCTACGATATTGCCATTCCTAGTGAATACATGATTAACAAGATGAAGGATGAAGACCTCTTGGTCCCGCTTGACTATTCAAAACTTGAAGGTCTTGAAAATATCGGACCAGAGTTCCTCAACCAGTCCTTTGACCCAGGCAATAAATTCTCCATCCCTTACTTCTGGGGAACCTTAGGAATTGTCTACAATGAAACCATGGTAGATGAGGCTCCTGAGCATTGGGACGACCTCTGGAAACCAGAGTATAAGAACTCTATCATGCTCTTTGATGGGTCGCGTGAGGTATTGGGACTGGGGCTCAACTCCCTCGGCTACAGCCTCAACTCCAAGGATACCCAGCAGTTAGAAGAGACAGTAGATAAACTCTACAAATTGACTCCAAATATCAAGGCCATTGTGGCGGACGAGATGAAGGGCTACATGATTCAGAACAACGCTGCTATCGGCGTGACCTTCTCTGGGGAAGCTAGCCAAATGCTAGAAAAAAACGAAAATCTACGCTATGTGGTACCGACAGAAGCCAGCAACCTTTGGTTTGACAATATGGTTATACCAAAAACAGTCAAAAACCAAGATGCAGCCTATGCCTTTATCAACTTTATGTTGAAACCTGAAAATGCTCTTAAAAATGCAGAGTATGTCGGCTATTCAACACCAAACCTACCAGCTAAGGAATTGCTCCCAGAGGAGAAAAAAGAAGATAAAGCCTTCTATCCTGATGCTGAAACCATGAAACACCTAGAAGTTTATGAGAAATTTGACCATAAATGGACGGGAAAATACAGCGACCTCTTCCTACAGTTTAAAATGTATCGGAAGTAGGAGATTAGCAGTCACGAAACGAATCAGTTAATCTGGTTCGTTTTTTTGAAAAAATAGAAATCATGGTATAATAGTTTTAGGCTGAGAGTTATTAGAATTGTTTATAGCATCTCTGAAAATTTAATTCTAAAGGAGTTCAAAATGAGTCAGACTACGCAAATGCATATATATATATATATATATATATATAACCTAATAAAAATATGTGAAAAATATAGATTGAAACCTACTGAAAATCCAGTAGGCTTTTTGCGTTTCTTGGAGGTATCTAATGGCTAAAAAGTTATTAAATATCACTGAGATTGAGGATAGAACCAAGGTTTTAGTAGAGAATCTTAATAAATCGACATTCATTATTGATTTTGTTTCATTGTTTGACATTACTAAAACGACCATAACAAGAGCAAGTAAAGTGGCATCTGATGATTTTATAATAAAAAACAGATTGTATTTTCGTAAAGTTGAAAATCAGCCATTACTTGCTCTGACTGAGATTGATAAAGAGTTGGATGGTCAGGTTCGTAAATCTCGATTTATTATTACAACAGATTTTCAAGAATTATATGCAAAGGATACACAGACAGGACTGACTCTAGCAATTTCTTTTAATGATTTACCAGCCCATTGTGATTTCTTCTTACCTTGGAATGGTATTGAAAAGATTGATTATGATAAGGAAAACCCTGCTGATGTAAAAGCGGCAGAGCGTTTCACCAAACTTTATGATGAACTAATTTCTATCAATCCTGAACTTGCCATTACTGAAACTGACGGTAAATCATTTAATCTATTTTTGATTCGTGTTCTTTTTCTACTATTTGCAGAAGATACAAATATCATCTCCAAGGGAGCTTTCACAAATGTTATTAAGATGAGGACATCTGAAGATGGTTCTGACTTGAATGAGTGTGTTAGAAAACTATTTACTGTTTTAGATATGCCTGAATTTAGTCGTCAGGATTTGGAGTCGTGGTTATCAGATTTTCCCTATGTAAATGGTAAGCTTTTTTCAGAGCCACATCATGACCTTATTTTCAATAAAAGAACTCGTCAATTACTCATTGAAGCAGGGGAATTGCTAAACTGGAATGAAATCAATCCAGATATTTTGGGCTCCATGATTCAAACCGTGGCAAATGCAGAAGCAAGATCAACATCGGGTATGCACTATACTAGCGTGCCCAATATTATGAAGGTCATCAAACCACTGTTTTTAGATAATTTACGAGCAGCATTTACGGAATTAGAAGAACGAGCTGACTACTATATAGGAGGTGGTGACTTTAGCGAGGAACATCGTCGCAAGGAATTGCGACAAATCTTACCTAAGTTAGAAGAGTTGCTCACTCGTATGGCCTCTATCAAGTTTTTAGACCCTGCTTGTGGTTCTGGAAATTTCCTCATCATTACTTATAAAGAACTTCGTCGTTTAGAAATTAATATCTTAATCAAACAGCGTGAAATTCGTGAATCCTTAAATGAAAAAGCTGTTTATCAAGGAGAATTGATTGCTGATGCATCTAAGATTTCTCTACCCCAATTTTCAGGAATTGAATTGGATGATTTCGCTCATGAAGTAGCAAGGTTATCCTTGTATATAGCGGAACACCAGATGAATGTGGAGATGGAAGAAGCACTTGCTGATGTCCATCCAAGGCTACTCCCCTTAAGAGAAGCTGGGAATATCGTTTGTGGGAATGCCCTAAGAATTGACTGGACAACTGTTTTGAATGCTAAGGCAGATGATGAAGTTTATATATTTGGGAATCCGCCGTATATAGGCTCTAAAAAAATGACCTTGGAACAAAAGAAGGAACTAGAAAATGTGATTTGTTCAGAAATTTCTTCTAAAAAATTAGATTATATTTCGGGATGGTTTTATAAGGCAACTCACCTTATTTATGGTAAAAATGCTCAATATGCTTTTGTAACAACAAATTCAATAAATCAAGGTGAGCAAGTTTCAATTTTGTGGAGTGTTCTTCTACAATATGGCCAAATTTCCTTTGCATATCAATCGTTTAAATGGAATAATAGCGCGGCCCATAATGCAGGGGTTACAGTTACTATCATTGGATTTTCAAATAAAAATGATAAGAAAAGAATTATATATAGTGATAAGGGAGAGAGTTATGGAAAGAATATAAATCCCTATCTAGCTTTTGCAGATGATATTATTGTATCTAATCACAATGATTCAGAGAAGTTAAATAATTTTCCAAAAATAGTCTTTGGGAATATGCCAAGAAGTAAATATCTAATACTGACAAATGATGATAAAAATCAATTAGTTCAAAGATATCCTGAAACTGAAGTGTATTTTAAAAAGTATATTGGAGCAGATGAGTATATCAATGGAAATTTTAGATATACTATTTGGATTGATCAAGATGAATATACTAAATTAGATAAGATCCAGGAATTCCATCAATTATTTGAAAATGTAAGGCAAGAACGCCTGAATTCTAAGGCTGCTGGAACAAGAGAAACTGCATCCACACCATGGAAATTTGTTCAACGTGGTGAATGGGATGATATGTTTTCTAAGGGGAAAATAGAAGGGAAGTTTCAACTGTTAGTTCCTGCTGTTACTTCAGAAGATAGAGATTATATACCAATGGGATTTGTGGGAGACGATACAATTATTTCAAATCGTTGCTATATTGTGTATGATACTCCAATTTGGCTACTTGGATGTCTTGTTTCTAAAATGCATATAAAATGGTTTCAAGCGATCGGTGGGAAATTAGAAACTCGATATAGTTATTCAGCTGGACTGGTTTATAATACATTCCCAATCCCAGAACTTTCAGATAGTCGGAAAAATATGCTTGAAGAAGCTGTTTTTGAAATGCTAGATGTTCGAGAAGAAGAAGGTGGAACCTTGGCTGAATTGTACGGTGGAGCCAATAAACCGATGAACGAACGTCTTCGTCAAGCACATGAAAAAATTGATGGTATCGTAGAACGTGCCTACCAGCAAAAGCCTTTTGAATCAGATGAAGAAAGGCTCAGTGTCTTATTGAACCTGTATAAAGAAATGACAGAAAAGGAAGCGAAATGACCTCAAATATATTTGAAATTAATTACAATGGTACAGGTGCTAGTCAATCAAATAATGCACTTGGTATGCGTGAAATGCAGGAGCGGGTATATGCTAAGAGAACTTCTCAACACTTATTGATTAAGGCGCCTCCTGCATCTGGTAAGTCGAGAGCTTTGATGTTTATTGCTCTTGATAAATTACATGCTCAAGGTCTGAAAAAAGCTATTATAGCTGTTCCAGAAAGATCTATTGGAAAATCGTTTCGTTCAACAAAATTGACAGATTATGGTTTTTACTGGGATTGGGAAGTTCTTCCCAAAAATAATTTGACTGAACAAGGGAGCAGTAAAAGTAAGGTAAAACAGTTTGTAGACTTTATGCATTCAGAGTCTCCTGATGATAGAGCTTTAATCTGTACGCATGCCACCTTGCGTTTTGCCTTTGAACAGCTAGCTGATAGTGATTTTAATGATGTTCTTCTAGCTATCGATGAATTTCATCATGTATCTCAAGATGATAATTCAGTTTTAGGAAATGCCTTAAGAAACATATTAGCCAATTCAACAGCCCATGTAGTAGCTATGACAGGGTCTTATTTCCGTGGAGATTCTGTACCCATTTTGGCACCTGAAGATGAGCAAAAATTTGATAAGGTATCCTATACTTATTATGAACAGTTGGAGGGGTACAAATATCTGAAAAGTTTTGCCATGGGCTATAACTTTTATCGTGGTCGTTATACGGATGCTTTGCACGAAGTACTGGACACGAGCAAGAAAACCATTATTCATATTCCCAATGTAAACTCAGGTGAGTCAACCAAGGATAAGTATGATGAAGTTGACCGAATTTTAGACGAACTGGGGCAAGCAGTTCCAGATCCTAAGACTGGATTATGGTTAGTTACTGAGGAAACAGGTCGTGTATTGAAAGTTGCAGACCTTGTCACAGAAGAAGAACGTGAAAAAGTACAGGATTACCTAAACAAGATGAGCAGTTTAAATGATCTCGATATCATTATTGCACTTGGTATGGCTAAAGAAGGTTTTGACTGGCCTTATGCTGAGTATGCTTTGACGATTGGCTATCGTCAGTCGCTAACAGAAATTGTTCAGATTATAGGTCGAGTAACACGCGATAGTTCCAATAAGTCACACGCTCAATTTACCAATCTCATTTCTCAACCAGATGCTCAAGATGATGAAGTTTTCTTCGCTGTGAATAATGTTATGAAGGCCATTACAGCTAGTCTATTGATGGAGTCTGTTTTAGCGCCAAATTTCAAGTTCAAACGAAAAGACCGAGAAGACCAGAAATCTTCTGGTGCCGAAATGTTTGTTAAAGGCTTAAAAGAGCCTAGTACACAGAGAACAAAGGATATCATAGAAAATGATTTGAATGACTTACGTGCTAGTATATTGCAAGAACCGCGTATCCAAACTGCAATTGCTGCAGGAACGGATGCAGAAGTCATTAATAAGCAGATGATTCCAGCCATCATTAAACAAATCTACCCTGACTTAAGTGGGGCTGAAGTTGAAGAAGTTCGTCAACAGTTTATTAGTCAATCGGTGGTTCAATCAGCTGAACGGAAAGAGGGAGTAGGGCAAACAGATTTTCTAAAAATGGCAGATAAATTTGTGAATATTGATGAGTTATCTATTGATTTGATTGATCAGATTAATCCCTTCCAGAGAGCTTACGAAGTTATATCACGTGAAATTGATGCTCCGACTTTACGTCTGATACAAGATTATATGGATGGTCAGAAGATGGAGTTTTCTGAAGAAGAACTGTTAATTCTTTATCCTCAAATTAAGCAATTTTTGAAAGAAAATGGTCGTCATCCAGATAAATCAAGTCACGATAAGTACGAACAGAGACTTGCTTATGCTTTGTTACAATTATCTCAGATGAAGCTGAAGATGGAGAGCGGTAATGACTGATTTCAAAAACTTAAATGACATTTTTAATGATTCTGATTTTGAACATTTAATAACTCCTTTAAAACCTAAGAAAAAAATAGTTACAGATCATGAAGTAGAGAAATTTTTAGAAATTATAGATTGGGTGAGAGAAAATAATGGGCAAGAGCCACAAAAGTCTAGAAATATTAAAGAACGCAGTTTATTTTCTCGATTGAATGGTATTAGAAAATCTCCTAATAGCATCCGAAAGTTAGAACCTTATGATGAATTTGGGCTACTAAAAATAGATATAGTTGAGTCCGAGACCCCTATTTCAAGTCCTGCTAGTTTAACAGATATTTTATCAGATAAATTGTTTGAGTCAGTAAATGGTGCTGAAAAATCTTTATTTGATGTCTCACGTTATAAACGAACGATTCAAGCGCGTGATAAAACACGAACACGTAAACGGATGGGAAATTTTGAAGATTATCAGGGATTATTTACTCGTGTTCATGATGAAATTAGTGAAGGTCGTCGTCAAGTCAGAAAGTCTGATGTGATAAAAGAAAAAGAAATTAAACCTGGTATGTTCTATGTGGATAATGGAGTAATGGTTTATGTTGTTTCTAAAGGAGAAGACTTCACTGATAAGAATGGTTATACTAATGCTGAACTTCATCTCGTATATGAAAATGGTACAGAAAATAAGAAGGCCTTACTCCGCTCTTTTGTATCTAATCTGCACGATAGAACGCGCCATGGACGAATGGTAACAGAATTGATAGAAGATGTGATGACTGTTATCAGTCCAAGCGAACGAATTACAACTGGATATATCTATGTAGTGAAATCTTTGAGTAGCAATCCTCAAATTGCCAACATCAGTAATCTCTATAAAATCGGTTTTACACAGGATCAAATTGAAAAACGGTTAGCAAATTCAGAAAGAGAAGGAACCTATCTTTTTGCTCCTGTCCGTTTAGTAGCTAGTTTTGAGGTTCAAAATTTCAGCGCTCGAAAATTAGAAACTACTCTTCATCATTATTTTGCAGACAAGCAGTTAGATATGGAATTAATAGCACCAAATGGAGATAGCTTTGTCCCTAAAGAGTGGTTTCTAGTATCGCTAGATGAGATCCAAGAAGTGATTGAAAAAATTGGCTTAATGATTTAGTTGGATAAGGGGGTAAAATTCCCTCTTGGGATTTAAGGAAACACAAAATAGAAAGAAAAGGAATATACAAACATGGAAAACAATAATACAAACTATAAAATCTTTAAATTCTTGGGGATTGCTGTGGTGCTATTTTATGCTTTTATCTTTATTGGTAGCAGTTTTTCTACTGCTGGGGTAAAAGATGCACCAAAAATTGAGTATACTAGCGACTACTTAAACCAGAAAATGGATTTAAGAGACTCCGAGGTATTGGGCAAGTTTTGGAATGATGAAGGGCACTATCTCGTAGTATATGACGAAGACACAAAATCCCCAAAATTGTTCAAGATAAGCTACTCTGAGTGGAATCTTATCAGTGTAGGGGGGACATACTAAACAGCGCTGGAGGGTTTTATATAGCCTTCTAGGGCTATGCTAGATAGAAAGATTTTAGAAATAAATTAAATATTACTACTTACATTTCGAAACTAGTAGTTAAATTTTTAAAAGGTCTTCCCTCCTACCTCACTACTATTAGTTAAGATGATTTCCAGTTGACGCAAGATTAAAAAAACGATATAATAAGAAAGTTGAGAATTGATTTTCAGTTGTCTTAGTCCAGAGAAATGGCGGTGCTGCAAGCCATCTAAGCTAGGAAGTCATGCTACTCAATCATACAATTGCATAAGAATAAGAGAATGACAAGTTCATTGAATGAAGGTGGTACCGCGGTTTTTCGCCCTTCGTGATATGAGCTTGTCTTTTGATTTTTGGAGGTGTTGATGAAAACATTTCTTGTCAAACAAAAGTTTCGTCTTGGAGGCGAACGCTTCGCTATCAAGGATGACAGGGGAGAAATCGCCTATCAGGTAGAGGGATCATTTTTTAAGATTCCTAAAACTTTTACCATCTATGATGTTAATGGTGAACAAGTCAGTCAGATCAGTAAAGAAATCTTGACCTTGCTTCCTCGTTTTGAGATTCAGCTTCGGGATGGCTCTAGTTTTGTCATTCGCAAGAAGTTGACCTTCTGGAGAGATAAGTATGAGTTTGATAATCTGGGGCTTCGTATCGAGGGCAATATCTGGGATTTGAATTTCAAATTGCTGGATGATCGCGATCAGCTGATTGCGGAAATCAAGAAAGAACTCTTCCATCTGACCTCTACCTATAACCGTAACGGTTCTTGAGGACGCTTATGCAGACCTAGTCATTTCCCTCTGTGTCGCTATTGACTATGTGGAAATGCTGGAAAGCCAATCACATTAAACAAGTAATAAGGAGACAATATGAAACAACTATCTAGTGCACAAGTACGCCAAATGTGGCTTGATTTCTGGGCGACCAAAGGTCACTCTGTAGAACCATCAGTGAGCTTGGTTCCTGTAAATGATCCAACACTTTTGTGGATCAACTCTGGGGTAGCAACCCTTAAGAAATACTTTGACGGGACCATCATCCCTGAAAATCCACGTATTACCAATGCTCAAAAGGCTATCCGTACCAACGACATCGAAAACGTAGGAAAGACTGCACGTCACCATACCATGTTTGAAATGTTGGGGAACTTCTCTATCGGGGATTACTTCCGTGACGAAGCTATCACTTGGGCTTATGAGCTTTTGACAAGCCCAGAATGGTTTGACTTCCCAGCTGAGAAACTTTACATGACCTACTATCCAGACGATAAAGATTCATACAACCGTTGGATTGAAGTGGGAGTGGACCCAAGTCACTTGATTCCAATCGAGGACAACTTCTGGGAAATTGGTGCGGGACCTTCTGGCCCAGATACAGAAATCTTCTTTGACCGTGGTGAAGCCTTTGACCCAGAAAATATCGGTCTTCGTCTCCTTGCAGAAGATATCGAAAACGACCGTTACATCGAAATCTGGAACATCGTATTGTCACAATTTAACGCAGACCCTGCTGTTCCTCGTAGCGAATACAAGGAATTGCCACACAAGAACATTGATACGGGCGCTGGTTTGGAGCGTTTGGTGGCCGTTATCCAAGGGGCTAAGACCAACTTCGAAACAGACCTCTTCATGCCAATCATTCGTGAAGTGGAGAAATTGTCTGGTAAGGTCTATGACCAAGATGGCGACAACATGAGCTTTAAAGTTATCGCTGACCACATCCGTTCCCTTTCATTTGCCATCGGTGATGGTGCCCTTCCAGGAAATGAAGGTCGTGGTTACGTCCTTCGTCGTCTTCTCCGTCGTGCTTCTATGCATGGTCAAAAATTGGGAATCAACGAGCCTTTCCTTTACAAACTCGTTCCAACCGTTGGAAAAATCATGGAAAGCTACTACCCAGAAGTGCTTGAAAAACGTGACTTTATCGAAAAAATCGTTAAGAGCGAAGAAGAATCATTTGCTCGTACCCTTCACTCAGGTCAACACTTTGCCCAAGGCATTGTGGCAGACTTGAAAGAAAAAGGTCAATCTGTCATCGCTGGTTCAGATGTCTTCAAACTTTATGACACTTATGGATTCCCAGTTGAATTGACTGAAGAAATCGCTGAAGAAGCTGGTATGACTGTAGACCGTGAAGGTTTTGAAGCAGCCATGAAAGAACAGCAAGAGCGCGCGCGTGCCTCAGCTGTCAAGGGTGGCTCAATGGGTATGCAAAATGAAACCCTTCAAAACATCACTGTAGAAAGTGTCTTCAACTACAATGCTAGCCAATTGTCTTCTAAATTGGTAGCTATCGTGGCTGACAATGCAGAAGTAGAAGCTGTATCAGAAGGAACTGCCTCTCTTATCTTTGCGGAAACGCCATTCTACGCTGAAATGGGTGGACAGGTCGCTGACCACGGACAAATCTTGGATGAGTCAGGTAAGGTTGTGGCTACTGTGACAAATGTTCAAAAAGCACCAAACGGACAAGCCCTTCACACTGTTGAAGTCCTTGCGCCACTTGCCTTGAATCAAGAATATACCTTGGCAATTGATACAAATCGTCGTCACCGTGTTATGAAAAATCACACTGCGACTCACTTGCTTCACGCTGCTCTTCACAACATCCTTGGAAACCACGCAACACAAGCAGGATCTCTTAACGAAGTTGAATTCCTTAGATTTGACTTTACCCACTTCCAAGCTGTAACTGCTGAAGAATTGCGTGCGATTGAACAGCAAGTCAACGAGAAAATCTGGGAAGCACTTGAAGTTAAGACAGTTGAAACAGATATTGACACTGCCAAGGAAATGGGAGCTATGGCTCTCTTTGGTGAGAAATACGGAAAAGAAGTCCGTGTTGTTACTATCGGTGACTACTCTATCGAGCTTTGTGGTGGTACCCACGTTGGTAACACTTCTGAAATTGGTCTCTTCAAAATTATCAAAGAAGAAGGAATCGGTTCAGGAACTCGCCGTATCTTGGCAGTGACTGGTAAGGAAGCCTTTGAAGCCTACCGTGAACAAGAAGATGCTCTTAAAGCAGTCGCAGCAACCTTGAAAGCACCTCAAGTCAAGGAAGTACCTCACAAGGTAGAAGGACTTCAAGAACAACTTCGTCAACTTCAAAAAGAAAATGCTGAGTTGAAAGAAAAAGCCGCAGCTGCAGCCGCAGGCGATATCTTCAAGGATGTTAAGGAAGTCAACGGTCACCGTTACATTGCTAGCCAAGTGTCTGTATCAGATGCAGGTGCCCTTCGTACCTTTGCAGATAACTGGAAACAAAAAGACTACTCTGACTTGCTTGTCCTAGTTGCTACTATCGGTGACAAAGTCAATGTTCTTGTAGCAAGCAAGACAAAAGACCTTCATGCAGGAAACCTTGTCAAAGAATTAGCACCAATCGTCGATGGACGTGGTGGTGGTAAACCAGACATGGCCATGGCAGGAGGAAGCAACCAAGCTAAGATCCAAGAATTGTTGGATGCAGTAGCAGGTAAATTATAATCAAGTAATACTCTTCGAAAATCTCTTCAAACAACGTCAGCTTCGCCTTGGATTTTATATGTGACTGACTTCGTCAGTCTTATCTACAACCTCAAAGCAGTGCTTTGAGCAACCTGCGGCTAGCTTCCTAGTTTGCTCTTTGATTTTCATTGAGTATAAAGATCTATCCATTTGGTGGGTAGGTCTTTTTGTGAATACAAAAAAGCCAAATCCGATCGGATCTGGCTTGAATATTATGAACTATTAAATAGTATTAGCTGCCCAGACACTTACCGAAGCAGCTGATACTGGGAATTGTCCATAACCTTCCTCATCAATTGTAATTTGACCTTGGTGGTTTTCAAGTAAATCTACAAATGTTTGGTTAGCCCATTCTTGGCCGACAAACATTGATTTGCTGTTTTCTTGGTCATTTGAAATCAAGACTGCGATTGGGGATTGATTTTCAGCACCTGAGCGTACCCAACCAATACAGTTAGGATCATCAAAGTAGTCATTTTGTTCTCCATATGCCAAATCTTTTCGGATGGCTAGGAGGCAATCAAGGACTTCTTTGAAATCTTGTTGAGCATACTGCCCTGAAATCCCATAGTAGTCTCCGTAAAAGACACATGGAAGGCCGTCTTGGCGTAATAGAATGAGGGCATAGGCTGCTGGTTTGAACCATTCTTCAACAGTAGACTCAAGAGCCTGACCACGTTGGGTATCGTGGTTGTCGACAAAGGATACAGCCTTGTAAGGTTTGAGTTCAACCAAGCTATCTGTGAAAATACCACGAAGGTCATAGTTTGCGCCAGCTTGACTGGCTTCAAAGAGATTCTGGTGGAGACGAACATCAACAAGGTCGAATCGTTCTTCCGTTTTTTCAAGATAGTCCAGATTGGCTTCCTTATCAGGATTCCAAAATTCACCAAAAACATAGAAATCATCACCGTATTTTTCCTTCATATCACGGATGAAATTGCGCATGAAGAAAGAGTCGATGTGCTTAACGGCATCCAAGCGGAAACCAGCTACACCAGTCGTTTCCATGAACCAGTCAGCCCAGTCATAGATATTTTGGATGACTTCAGGATGTTTAAAGTCTAGGTCGGCATACATGAGGTAGTCGTAGTTACCATTTTCGTTATCGACCAATTCCTCATTTGCCCAACCCTTGTTGTCCCCTTGGATGAGATAAATCCCAGACTTTCGGCGTTTGGCATCATAGTCTGTACCGGTGAAGTGGTACCAGTGCCAGTGGAAGTCATTGTAGGTATCTTGGCGACCATCGAAGGTAAAGCTAGTCCAGCCATTGATGGTGAAGGGTTCTCCAAGTTCAACTGTACGGTCTACAGGATCCACTTCAATAACCTGAAAGGCTTCCATGTGATCAGCAGCAGCCTTGTGATTGAGCACCACATCGGCCATAGGTTGAATTCCCTGCGCTTTTAGGGCTTGAATAGCTTGAAGATAGTCTTCTTTAAAACCATATTTGGTGCGGACAGTACCTTTTTGATTAAACTCCCCTAAGTCGAATAAGTCATAGACCCCATAACCTACATCTTTTTCATTGGTAGCCTTGAAGGCTGGTGGCATCCAGACATGGCTGATACCGAGATCAGCTAGGTGTGGAGCATCTTCAGCGAGACGCGTCCAGTGCTGACCGTCGTGGGGCAGATACCATTCAAAGTATTGCATGAGTGTTTGATTTTGCATGATGTTTCCTCTTACTTGTCAATCTTGTTCTTTATTCTATCATAAAGTATCGGTTAGCTCAAACGTTTGCGTAAAACTGAATAATAAGTTTTTGACTATTTTATATAAAATGTTGATTTTTAAAATGAAAGCGCTATAATTATAGTAAATTACATAGATAAAGAGAGGAGATTTCTCATGATTGAATTTCAAAATGTTAGTAAGTTGTATGGTGATAAAGAGGCTTTGAGCAATCTCAATCTGCAGATTGAAAATGGAGAGATTATGGGCTTGATTGGCCATAATGGTGCTGGAAAATCGACCACTATAAAGTCCTTAGTCAGTATCATTTCACCAAGCAGTGGTCGTATTTTAGTAGACGGTCAGGAGTTATCGGAAAATCGTTTAGCTATTAAACGAAAGATTGGCTACGTAGCAGACTCGCCTGACTTATTTTTACGCTTAACGGCCAATGAATTTTGGGAATTGATTGCTTCATCCTATGATCTGACTAGTTCTGACTTGGAGGCTAGTCTAGCTAGGCTATTGAGTGTTTTTGATTTTGCTGAAAATCGTTATCAGGTTATTGAAACCCTTTCTCACGGAATGCGTCAAAAAGTCTTTGTCATTGGGGCACTCTTGTCTGATCCTGATATTTGGGTTTTGGACGAACCCTTGACTGGTTTGGATCCCCAGGCTGCCTTTGATTTGAAGCAAATGATGAAGGAGCATGCACAAAAAGGCAAGACGGTCTTGTTTTCAACCCATGTCCTAGAGGTGGCAGAGCAAGTCTGTGATCGGATTGCCATTTTGAAAAAAGGGCATTTGATTTATTGTGGTAGCATAGAGGACTTGAGAAAAGACCACCCAGACCAGTCTTTGGAAAGTATCTACCTTAGCCTTGCTGGTAGAAAAGAGGAGGTTCCAGATGCGTCTCAAGGTCATTAAAAAATTAGTTGATATCAATATCCTCTATTCATCTAAGGAAGCTAATCTGGCTAACCTACGAAAGAAGCAGGCTAAGAATCCTGAAAAAAAAGTAAATGTTTCCGCTAGAGTCCTAAGTTCTTACATTTTTTCTAGTCTCTTGATGCTTTTCATGTTTATAAATATAGCCTTTCGTTTTCCTTTTGAGGAAATGCCAAGTTTTTTTAGTAGCATGGTTGCTATTTTACTGGTGCTTGCCTTTTCAACTTCTTTCACAGCATTTTACAATGTCTTTTATGAGAGTAAGGACTTGGCATCTTATAGGCCCTATGCTTTTAAAGAATCAGAGATTATAATTGCTAAAGGACTGTCTGTCCTCTTGCCAGCTCTAGCTGGAATTGTACCAATCCTAGCTTATTTTCTAGCCCTCTACATTAGGCTAGCTCCTTCTCTTTGGCTGGGTTTTCCTTTGATGCTACTGTCCTTGACCTTATTATTTGTCTCTGTGACTCTAGTGATGGTAGTGGCAGTACATTTCTTGGCTCAGACTACGGTCTTCAGAAAGTATCAGTCTATTTTTTCGAATGTGATGATTGGGATAGGAGTTCTCATACCTTTAATATTTGTCTTCTTTCTACAGTCGACTTCTGGAGTTATAGTTGACAGAGTTAGAGACATTCCATTTCTCCTTTATCCTCTTCATATCTTTTACAAAATAGCAGTGGAGCCTTTTTCGACAGAAGCCATACTGGGTCTGCTCGCTTGGATAGCTTTAACTGTTTTCTTGCTTTACCTGACCAAAAAGAAGGTTTTTCCTCATTTTTATGACGTGATTCTGCTTAACAGTGAGGAGAAGGTCAAGAAAGAACGTCGCAATAAGGAGAGAATTTCAACTACTAAAAAGGGCTTTTTCCGTATGGTTTTACGCTACCACCTCACCCTCTTGGGACAGGGAACTGGCGTGATTACAGTGCTTTTTACAAGTGCTTTTCTTCCTTATCTCATGATGATCGGTCTGATTTCCAAAATTCGAGATTCTCAGATAGTTCCAGACATTCATCCTCCATACTGGTTACCCTTGTTTTTTATAGGATTGTTTATAGCAGTTGTCAATAACAATATCACCAGCCTGCCTTCAATTGCCTTGTCTTTAGAGAGGGAAAATGTTGATTTTCTGAAGAGTTTACCCTTTGACTTTGCTCGTTATGTGAAAGTGAAATTTTGGATTATCTTTGCTGTCCAGTCCTTTTTACCAATTCTGACTTTACTTGGTCTTTCTCTATATTTAGGTTTGCCCATCCTTTCGATGATTTACCTTCTTGTGGCATGGTTCCTTGCCAGTGTCATCCTTTCTTGCCACCATTACTTTAAGGACGTTAAAAATCTGTCAACCAATTGGAGTAACATTACGGACCTGGTGAATCGTTCAAATCGTATAGTAGCAATGGTTTTATTGTTTATTTATATTGCAATCCTAATGGCCCTTGTAATAGGGAGCTTATTCTTGGTTCAGTCTCTCTCTACTATCCTTGCCATTAGCTTGGGAGTAGGAGTTCTTATCCTTCTGCTTGCTCTTGCTATTTTTGTCTATCATTACTACCTGTCACGCATATTGGCAGAAATAGAAAAAAGATGAGATAGTTGGTCGCTTGATTGATAAATTTTATAAAAAGAAATGCTCCTCCAAGACGGAAGAGCATTTTTTATTGTGATTTTGATTCAGTTTCTGCAGACTCGGGGTGGAGTTCTTGGTAACTTGGAGCTTTGAAAAGGTCAGTACTGGTTTTACCTTGTCGTTGGCTAAAGAGGCTAGTTGACTGACTTCCCTTTTCCTGCTCAATCTTTTGCAGAATTGGTAAAGAATTGAGGTAAGAAATACTTTCTGTATCAACTTTTCCAAGATGATCTGCTTGGTAGAAACGTATCAAATCACCAGTTTGAATCTGGTCGCTGATTTTTAGCTGTTGACTAGCTGCTTGACGAACAATTTCTAGTTCAGTCTGAGCTTGTTCATCAAGATTGCTGATTTCAAGACCGCTCTCAGTGTAGTAGGTTCGTCCGTCATAACTGGTGTATTTTGGTGTGACGAAGGAATTGGCAGTTCGAAAGGCAATGATTTCTTGATGATCTGGAGACAGAAGGTCTTGGCCGACTTGAAGGAAGGAATTGGACTCAATACCAAGGAGGTGTTCGAGAGTCGGTAAGATATCGATTTGTCCACCGAAGGTATTGATGATTTGTCCCTTTTCATAGCCAGGCATGACCACCATAAAAGGCACTCGTTGCAACATGGCATTGTCGTAATTCGACCAGTTCTCAGAAGTCTTGCCAATCAAGGGAGCCAGGTCAGGATTGCGGGAATTGGAAATGCCATAATGGTCTCCGTAGATGACGATGATGGATTTTTCATAGAGGCCACTTTCTTTGAGATAGTCAAAGAAGGCCTTGATAGCACTATCCAGATAGTTAGCTGTTTGGAAGTAGCCATTGATTGTTTCATCTTTGGTTTTAGCCAGTGGGAAACCAAGCTCATCGCCTGTTAGATTGCTAGCATAGGGATAGTGATTGGATACCGTGATATACTTAGCATAAAAAGGCTGCTGCAAGTGCTCCAGATACTGAATAGAATCTTTCATCATGATTTTATCATTTAAACCATATTGGAAAGAATTGCTACTGTCTTGCTTAGTAAAATAGGAAGCATCAAAGAAGTATTGGTAGCCCCATTGTTTGTAGGTCGTATTTCGGTTCCAGAAGGTCCCGATATTGCCGTGAAAGACGGCACTCGATTGATAGCCGTTTTTTGATAGGATAAAAGGCGCAGCTTGCTGGGTATTGGTACCTCCATAGTTAACCATAAAGGAACCTTGGTCAAGTCCAAACAAACCGGTTTCTAGCATGGTTTCTGCATCTGAGGTTTTACCAGCCTTGACTTGGTTAAAGATATTAGAAAAGGCTAGGGTTGCTTGCGAATGGTAGAGGGAATTAAGGAAGGGAGTGACTTCATGATCAGTTCCATCTATGTTGAGTTTATAGTCAAGCAGGAATTGCTGGAAACTCTCTAAGTGGAGATAAATCACATTTTTCCCTTTGGCCAAGCCAAAATAGTCTGGATTGGGCTTAGCCGAATGTTCTTGGATATAATCTGTAATAGGTTGAAGGTCAGTCTCAGAGGCCTTAGCCCGTTCCTTGTTTGCACTGTAGGATTGGTTGGCACTATAGCCTAAAAAGGCTGGCAAACTAAGGGCACGGACAACATAATAATTGGAAAATCCTCGCGACAGGAGATCGGGACGCTCAATTTCAGCCAAGAAAAGGTTAGCTGAAAAGAGCAGGGCCGAGAGAGCAGTGATGGCAACACTGGAGCGGAATTTGAAGGGTCTTCTATCCAGCTGGATGAATTTTTTATAGAGAAGGAAAGCCAGCAGTGGGAAATCCATAAAATAGATGAAATCCCAAAAGCGCAGTAACTCTAGTTCCGCAGTACCAACAGACACCTTGCTGACCACCTTCATGGTATTGGCCGTGATAAAGTCACTAAATTCTCGATAGTAAAAAATATTAGAATAAAGCCAAATGAACAAAAGGCTATAAATAGCTATACTCAGGCCATAAAAGATCTTGGTTGACCGAGCATAGAGGGCTAGAGCCAGCAGGAGGAGTCCCAAAGGAAGGGGGTTGAAAAAGGCGATAAAGGCAAGATAATTTCCTTGCAGCTTGCCCAATTGAATATCTAAATTAAAGTCAACGGCATAGGCTAATAAGGTTTTGAGCCAATAGAGGATTAAAAGGGTTAGGACAAAACCCAGTCTGGTACCCATGGCTTTTTGGATTTTGTTAAAATTGATTCTCACACAATTACTTCCTAAGTTTTTATTAGTATTAGTATACCATTTTTTAAAACTAGAGTAAAAAAGCAAGGGTAGTTTCTTTTTTGAGAATTGTCACAAAATTTGCTATAATAGGGACTATGAATAGAATAAGAGTCAACAAACAGGTTGAAAAAAAGCTTTCCAAGGGGTTTGTTTTACTAGAAGCCAGCGATCTTGCAGATGTTCATCTCAAGGATCAGGAAGTAGAAGTTCATAGTCAAGATGGAAACTTTCTTGGTACTGCCTACCTTTCTCAGCAAAACAAGGGCTTGGGCTGGTTTGTGAGCACAGATAAGGTGACCTTCAATCAAGCTTTCTTTGAAGCACTGTTTAGACAAGCTAAAGAAAAGAGAAGTGCCTACTATCAAGACGAATTGACAACTGCCTTTCGTCTCTTCAACCAAGAGGGAGATGGCTTTGGCGGTCTGACAGTGGACCTTTATGGCGACTATGCTGTTTTTTCTTGGTATAACTCTTATGTTTATCAGATTCGTCAGACCATCTCAGAAGCCTTTAGACAGGTTTTTCCTGAGGTTTTAGGGACCTATGAGAAGATCCGTTTTAAGGGTTTGGACTATGAATCTGCCCATGTTTATGGCCAAGAAGCACCTGACTTTTTCACTGTTCTGGAAAATGGTGTTCTGTATCAAGTCTTTATGAATGATGGCTTGATGACAGGGATTTTCCTAGATCAGCACGAGGTTCGTGGTAGTCTAGTGGATGGGTTGGCTATGGGTAAATCCTTGCTCAATATGTTTTCCTACACAGCAGCCTTTTCAGTAGCTGCAGCCATGGGGGGAGCTAGCCAGACAACTTCGGTTGACCTAGCCAAACGTTCACGAGAATTGTCTCAAGCGCATTTTCAGGTAAATGGGCTCAGCACAGACAACCATCGTTTTATAGTCATGGATGTCTTTGAGTATTTCAAGTATGCTAAGCGAAAAGGCTTGACCTATGATGTGATTGTCCTAGATCCGCCTAGCTTTGCTCGGAACAAAAAACAAACGTTCTCTGTGGCCAAGGATTATCACAAGTTGATTTCCCAGAGTCTTGAGATTTTAAATCCGGGAGGGATTATCATTGCCAGTACCAATGCTGCCAATGTATCCCGCCAGAAATTTACAGAACAAATTGATAAAGGCTTTGCAGGAAGAAGTTACCAGATTTTAAACAAATACGGTCTTCCAGCAGATTTTGCCTATAATAAAAAAGATGAAAGTAGTAATTACCTCAAGGTGATTAGTATGAAGGTTAGTAAATGAAATTAATTGTTTCAGTAATGCCAAGAAGTTTAGAGGAGGTCCAGGCTCTGGACGCCACGAGGTACCTAGATGCCGACATCATTGAATGGCGTGCCGACTATCTGCCTAAGGAAGCGATTTTGCAGGTGGCTCCAGCGATTTTTGAAAAATTTGCAGGCCGTGAGTTGGTTTTCACTTTGCGAACTCGTGCTGAAGGGGGAGAAATTGACCTTTCTCCGGAAGAATATATCCATCTAATAAAGGAAGTGGCGCAACTCTATCAACCAGACTATATTGATTTTGAGTACTATAGTTACAAGGATGTCTTTGAGGAAATGCTGGACTTCCCAAATCTCGTTTTGAGTTACCACAATTTCCAAGAAACACCTGAAAATATGATGGAAATCTTATCAGAGTTGACGAGTCTAAATCCAAAACTTGTTAAGGTTGCGGTGATGGCTCATACGGAGCAGGATGTGCTAGACTTGATGAACTATACACGAGGCTTTAAAACCCTCAATCCTGAACAGGAATATGTGACCATTTCTATGGGCAAGGTGGGCAAGGTCTCTCGTATCACTGCGGATGTGACAGGTTCTAGCTGGTCCTTTGCTAGTCTAGATGAGGCAAGTGCCCCAGGTCAGATTTCCCTAGCTAACATGAAAAAAATCAGGGAGATTTTGGATGAAGCTTGATGGCTATACACGTTTAGCTGCAGTTGTTGCCAACCCTATTAAGCATTCTATTTCCCCCTTTATTCACAATAGTGCCTTTGAGGCGACAGCTACCAATGGTGCTTATGTGGCTTGGGAGATTGAAGCGGCTGACTTGGAAGTCACAGTGGCTAATATTCGTCGCTACCAGATGTTTGGCATCAACCTGTCCATGCCCTATAAGGAGCAAGTAATTCCTTATTTGGATGAGCTGAGTAACGAAGCGCGCTTGATCGGTGCGGTCAATACGGTTATCAATGAGAATGGCATTTTAATTGGATATAATACAGATGGCAAGGGATTTTTTAAGAGCTTGCCTTCTTTTACAATTTCAGGTAAGAAGATGACCCTGCTGGGTGCAGGTGGTGCGGCCAAGTCTATCTTGGCACAAGCTATTTTGGACGGAGTCAGTCAGATTTCTGTCTTTGTTCGTTCAGTTTCTATGAAAAAAACAAGACCTTACCTGAACAAGTTACAGGAGCAGACAGGCTTTAAAGTGGACTTGTATGCTTTAGAAGATGTTTCTGAACTGCAAGCAAGGATTGCTGAGTCGGATTTACTTGTCAATGCGACAAGTGTAGGGATGGATGGTCAATCATCTCCAGTTCCTGAAAGCATTGTCCTATCAGAAACTCTTTTAGTAGCAGATATCATTTACCAACCCTTTGAAACACCATTTTTGAAATGGGCCAGAAGTCAGGGAAATCAAGCAGTCAATGGTCTGGGAATGTTGCTCTATCAAGCTGCAGAAGCTTTTCAACTGTGGACAGGAAAGGAAATGCCGACAGAAGAGATTTGGCAGTCCTTAACAGAAAAATACCAATAAAGAAAAGGAGATTCTCCTATGAAAATCAGAATCGATATTCCTCATCATCCTTATGATATTCAGATTGAAAAAGGCTGTCTGGCTCAGGCTGGTCAATGGTTGCGAGAACTATGGCAACCACAAAAAGTGGTCATTGTAACAGACAACCATGTAGCTTCTCTTTATGCAGAGAAGGTCAAGCTCAGCCTAGAAGATGCTGGTTTTCAGGTAGCGGTTTTTGACTTTTTAGAAGGGGAAGAAAGAAAGAATTTAACTACTGTCCAGAAAGTCTATGAATTTTTAGTCAAGCAAGGTCTGACTCGTAGCGATGGAATCGTAGCTCTTGGTGGTGGTGTCGTTGGGGACCTGGCTGGTTTCGTAGCCTCTACCTATATGCGGGGTATTCATTTTGTTCAGATACCGACTAGCTTGACAGCCCAGGTTGATTCTTCTATCGGCGGAAAGACAGGTGTTAATACTCCATTTGCTAAAAATATGGTGGGGACCTTTGCCCAACCAGATGGGGTTTTGATTGACCCACTTGTTCTTGAAACGCTTGGAAAAAGAGAGTTGATTGAAGGGATGGGTGAGGTTATCAAGTATGGCTTGATTGAGGCTCCAGAACTGTGGGCTCTTTTGACGGAGCTGGATGGTTCTGTTGAGAGCATTCTGGAACATGCAGAGACTTTAATTGAACATTCTTGTCAGGTTAAGCGCAAGATGGTAGTTGAGGATGAGTTGGACAATGGTGTACGCCTTTACCTCAACTTTGGCCACACTATTGGTCATGCCATTGAAGCAACGGCTGGTTATGGCAAGGTCATGCATGGAGAAGCTGTGGCCATGGGCATGGTGCAGATTTCCAAGGTGGCTGAGGAAAAAGGCCTCATGCCAGCTGGCATTACCCAGTCCATCACAGAAATGTGTCAGAAGTTTGGCTTGCCTGTTGATTATGAAAACTGGAATGTTGACAAGCTTTATCAGGCTTTGACTCATGATAAGAAAGCACGTGGCAATACCTTGAAATTGGTCTTGGTACCAGAGCTCGGTTCAGCGACCATTCACCCAGTTTCTCTGGAAGAGATGAAAGACTACTTGGTAAAATAAGGAGAGTGTATGAGATATTTAACTGCAGGAGAATCACACGGTCCCCGTCTGACGGCTATCATTGAAGGAATTCCAGCTGGACTTCCTTTGACAGCTGAGGACATCAATGAGGATTTGAAACGTCGTCAGGGTGGATACGGCCGCGGTGGTCGTATGAAGATTGAGAGCGACCAAGTTATCTTTACTTCGGGTGTTCGCCATGGGAAGACTACTGGGGCTCCCATTACCATGGATGTCGTCAATAAGGACCATCAGAAATGGCTGGATATCATGTCTGCGGAGGACATTGAAGACCGCTTTAAAAGCAAACGAAAAATCACCCATCCTCGTCCCGGTCACGCCGACTTGGTTGGGGGAATCAAGTACCGTTTTGACGATTTGAGAAATTCTTTGGAGCGTTCATCTGCCCGTGAAACCACCATGCGGGTGGCAGTTGGGGCAGTAGCCAAACGCCTCTTGGCTGAGCTGGGTATGGAGATTGCCAACCATGTCGTGGTCTTTGGTGGTAAGGAAATCGATGTTCCTGAAAATCTAACAGTCGCTGAGATTAAGGAACGAGCTGCCCAGTCAGAAGTTTCTATTGTCAACCAAGAAAGGGAACAGGAAATCAAGGATTATATTGATCAAATTAAACGTGACGGTGATACCATCGGTGGAGTTGTCGAGACAGTCGTCGGAGGTGTTCCAGTCGGTCTTGGTTCCTATGTCCAATGGGACAGAAAATTGGATGCAAGATTGGCTCAAGCAGTTGTTTCTATCAATGCCTTTAAAGGGGTGGAATTTGGTCTTGGCTTTGAAGCTGGTTATCGTAAAGGCAGCCAAGTTATGGACGAAATTCTCTGGTCTAAAGAAGACGGTTATACCCGCCGTACCAACAATCTAGGGGGCTTTGAAGGCGGTATGACTAATGGGCAACCCATTGTTGTTCGTGGAGTTATGAAACCTATTCCTACTCTTTATAAGCCTCTTATGAGTGTGGATATCGAAACCCACGAACCTTATAAGGCAACCGTGGAGAGAAGTGATCCGACCGCTCTTCCAGCAGCCGGTGTGGTCATGGAAGCCGTTGTGGCAACGGTTCTGGCGCAAGAAATCCTTGAAAAATTCTCATCAGATAATCTCGAGGAACTAAAAGAAGCGGTAGCCCAACACCGAGACTATACAAAGAACTATTAAGGAGTTCCTATGGCAAAAATAGTCTATATCGCAGGTCTTGGTTTGATCGGTGCCTCGATGGCACTTGGTATCAAACGCGATCATCCAGATTATGAAATTTTAGGTTATAATCGCAGTCAAGCTTCGAGAGATATCGCCTTGAAAGAAGGCATGATTGACCGTGCAACGGATGATTTTGCTAGTTTTGCTCCTTTGGCAGATATCATTATTCTCAGTTTGCCAATCAAACAAACCATTGCTTTCATTAAGGAATTGGCCAACTTGGACTTGAAAGAAGGCGTGATTATCTCAGATGCTGGTTCGACCAAGTCAGCCATTGTGGATGCGGCGGAGCAATATTTGGCTGGCAAACCTGTTCGCTTTGTCGGGGCCCATCCCATGGCTGGTAGTCACAAGACAGGGGCTGCTTCTGCGGATGTCAATCTCTTTGAAAATGCCTATTATATCTTTACACCTTCGAGTCTGACAGGTCAGGACACGCTTGAGGAAATGAAGGATCTGCTTTCAGGTCTTCATGCTCGTTTTATCGAGATTGATGCCAAGGAGCATGATCGTGTCACTTCTCAGATTAGCCATTTTCCTCATATTCTGGCTTCTAGTCTCATGGAACAGACCGCGGTCTATGCTCAAGAACATGAGATGGCAAGGCGTTTTGCGGCCGGTGGTTTTCGAGATATGACCCGAATTGCGGAAAGCGAGCCAGGTATGTGGACCTCCATTCTCTTGTCCAATCGTGAGACTATTCTAGACCGTATTGAGGATTTCAAGGAACGTTTAGATGAGGTTGGACAAGCTATCAGTAAGGGAGATGAAGAGCGAATCTGGAATTTTTTCAATCAAGCGCGTGAGCAACGTCAGGCTATGGAAATCCATAAGCGTGGTGGTGTGGATAGCTCTTATGACCTCTATGTTGACGTTCCCGATGAAGAAAACGTCATCTTGAGGATTTTGGAACTACTACGTGGAACTTCCTTGGTTAATATTCACATCAATGAGGAAAACCGTGAAGATATTCACGGGATCCTACAAATTTCATTTAAAAACGCTCAAGACTTGGAACGAGCTGAGCACCTCATAACAGAAAAAACAGACTATACAGTCGTCATCAAATAAGGAGAAAATCATGTCAAATATTTACGATAGTGCAAATGAACTCAGTCGCGGTCTACGCGAATTACCAGAATACAAGGCTGTTAAAGCAGCTAAAGATGCGATTGCAGCAGATGCTGAGGCAAGCAAAATCTTTACAGAATATGTTACTTTCCAAGAGGAAATTCAAAGACTAGCGCAGACAGGTCAAATGCCAGACGCTTCCTTCCAAGCGAAGATGGAAGGCTTTGGTAAGCAGATTCAAGGAAATAGCCTCTTGTCAGAATTCTTTACTAAGCAACAACAATTGGCAATTTACCTTTCTGACATTGAAAAAATTGTTTTCGAACCAGTTTCAGAATTGCTAAAATAAGAACATTATTTTGTTCATTACTTATAGGTATTTTCTTAATCGTATGATTATTATTGGTAACTACTGTATAAGCTAGAGCTATTAGAATGGTCTGTTTAATAATAATTGTGGGGATGAATGTCTTTACTAATAAACAAAATACAAAACAAATTAAATAGGCTATTGAAAATCATAACTATAATACAAAATGAATTTGAAAGTTTATAACTGTTATTTTCTACTTCAATTGATAAGTTAGAAATTGTTGATGAGATAATAAATATAGAAACAATTATGAAAGAGAATGAAATTTTTATTATCGATAAATAGTAGATAAATGATGAACAATAGAAAATAGGAAAAAATATGTCAAAAAAATTAATTGCTCTAATCGGAGTTCCTGTAGGAATTATCTTCATCAGTATTATAGTGTTGACAGGTTCGCACAATAGTCTTGTCAGCAAAGATGAATCTGTGAAACAAGCTAACTCGAAGATTGAAGTGGCACTTCAACGTAGAGCTGACTTAATTCCAAATGTTGTAAATTCTGTAAAAGGATATATGAAGCACGAAGAAGACATCTTTACAAAGATTGCGGATGCTCGTTCTAAGATTGGCTCAGGAAATACAGAAACAAAAAATGAAGGGGAGAGCGAATTAACTTCTGCCATTTCTCGATTGCTAGTTGTTCAAGAAAATTATCCGGAGTTAAAAGCTGATACACAAGTGTCTTCTCTAATTTCAGAGCTTGAGGGAACTGAAAATCGTTTGTTTGTCGCTCGTAAAGATTATAACGATACTGCAACAGAATATAATAAGACCATTAGACGTTTTCCTACTAGTGTGATAGCTAGTTTGTTTGGTTTCCAAAGAGCTGAGTTAATTGAAGCAGAGAAAGATGCAAAGGTTGTCCCTAAAGTCAATTTAACTGATTAGTCTTGTGGGGTATCTTCTATGAAAAAGTTACTTATACTCTTAATTACCCCTTTATTCTTTTTTATGCCTATTGTTGCGGCTAATATAGCTGTTCCAGATCGTCCTTTAAATGGTATTTACGATCCTAACGGTTATTTAACCACTAGTGTTGCAGAAACGTTAGAGAGTATGAATGCTGGAAGTGAAACCCAAGTGGGTATTTATATTGTAGATACTCTGGACGGCTCCAGTATTGAAGAGGTAGCCAATGAGGTTGCACGCAAATGGAAAGTTGGGAAACAAGATTCCAACAGTGGAATTTTAATTGCTATTGCTATAAAGGATAGGAAGTTCCGTATTGAAACATCCAACGAAGCAGCAATTTGGCTTACTGACTCTAAGGCCAGTTCCTTACTAAATGATTCTAAACCGTACATGAAAGAAGGGAAATATACTGATGCCCTTAACAAAATTCTAGTAGGCATTTCTAAAGCGGAGTCTAGAAAAGCTGAAATCATAAACAAGAAGGAAAATAATCGACTTCCAAAAAGCTATGAAAAATCATTAAAAAATAATGAAGGCTTTAGTAAGTACTTCGATTACATTCCGTTTCCGATATTGTTCTATCTGTTGTTCTTTCTTTTACTAAGTTTAGCAACGTGGATCAAGTACTTAAAAAGATGCCGCTTTTCTAAGTATGAGTACGAGGGAAAAGGTAAGCTGTATCCAGATTTTCCTGACTTTGTACCTAATGATACGTGGACTGAAGAACGTAAATCTGACTATAAAAAAAATAAGCGTTTAATTAGGTCTCAATATCAGTACGAAGGATATAACAAACTCTATCCAGACTCAAAAGGTTTTCTCCCTAATGACACTTGGACTACATTACTTATAGAAGCATACTACGCAGAAGTTGAAAGAAAGCACCTAGATAGGCTTAATCGCTCTCAATACTCTTATAATGGGAAGGGGAAACTCTATCCAAACGATAAAGATTTTGTGAGGAATGCTTCTTGGACTTCCGAGCTCACAAAAAGCTACTATGCTTTACAAAGAGTACAGTCAAGTTCTTATGGTGGATCAGATTCATATGATTCTGGTAGTTCTAGTTCATCTTGGTCTTCAGATGATTGGGGTGGCGGTGGATTTGATGGTGGTGGTTCTTCAGATAGTTGGTAAATTGAAAATGAAAAGAATTGCTAAAATAAGAAAATAACTATCATAAAGTCAGAAATTTTTAAGGAATTTCTGGCTTTTTATGATAAAATAGGTAAAAGTATTGCAAGTATGAGGTCCAGTATGAAACTAAAAACAAACATTAGCCACTTACACGGCAGTATCCGAGTTCCAGGTGACAAGTCTATCAGTCACCGTTCTATTATCTTTGGAAGTTTGGCTGAGGGTGAGACCAAGGTTTATGATATATTACGTGGCGAAGACGTCCTTTCGACCATGCAAGTCTTTCGTGACCTTGGTGTTGAGATTGAGGATAAAGATGAGGTTATTACCATCCAAGGTGTAGGTATGGATGGCTTAAAAGCGCCGCAAAATGCCCTTGATATGGGAAATTCTGGAACCTCGATTCGTCTGATTTCAGGTGTCCTTGCTGGTGCAGACTTTGAAGTAGAAATGTTTGGAGATGACAGTCTTTCCAAACGTCCAATGGACCGTGTGACCCTTCCCTTGAAAAAAATGGGCGTCAGTATTTCAGGTCAAACTAAGCGAGATCTGCCTCCCCTTCACTTAAAGGGGACTAAAAATTTAACACCTATTCAGTATGAGTTGCCGATTGCCTCTGCTCAAGTGAAGTCAGCCTTGATGTTTGCAGCCTTGCAGGCCCAGGGGGAGTCTGTAATTATCGAAAAAGAATGCACCCGTAATCATACTGAAGATATGCTGCAACAATTTGGTGGTCATTTAAGTGTGGACGGTAAGAAAATCACAGTCCAAGGACCACAAAAATTGACAGGACAAAAGGTGGTTGTTCCAGGAGATATTTCCAGTGCAGCATTTTGGTTGGTCGCAGGTTTGATTGTTCCAAATTCTCGTGTGGTGCTTAATAATGTGGGCATCAACGAAACGCGTACTGGTATTATTGATGTCATTCGTGCCATGGGTGGGAAACTAGAAATAACTGAAATTGACCCAGTCGCTAAATCTGCAACCTTAACTGTTGAGTCTTCAGACTTGAAAGGAATAGAAATTAGTGGAGCCTTGATTCCACGCTTGATTGATGAATTGCCAGTTATCGCTCTACTTGCGACTCAAGCCCAAGGTGTAACAGTTATTAAGGATGCTGAGGAACTCAAGGTTAAGGAAACAGACCGTATTCAGGTTGTGGCAGACGCCTTGAATAGTATGGGAGCAGATATTACTCCTACGGCAGATGGGATGATTATCAAAGGGAAATCAGCCCTTCACGGTGCTAGAGTCAATACTTTTGGTGACCACCGTATCGGCATGATGACAGCCATCGCAGCCCTCTTGGTTGCAGATGGAGAGGTGGAGCTTGACCGTGCAGAAGCCATCAATACCAGCTATCCTAGCTTCTTTGATGATTTGGAGAGCTTGATTCATGGCTAAGGTATTACTAGGATTTATGGGGGCTGGCAAATCGACTATTGCAAGAGGCTTGGACCCAGATTATCTCGATATGGATGCTCTGATAGAGAAGCGCTTAGGCATGTCCATTGCGGAATTTTTCTCGGAAAAGGGAGAAGCGACCTTTCGACAGGTGGAGTCAGAGGTTTTAACAGACTTACTAAAAACGGACCGAGTTGTGTCAACTGGTGGAGGAGTGGTTGTTTCTCAGAGAAATCGTGACTTACTCAAGACTAATGCAGATAATATCTACCTGAAAGCTGATTTTGAAACCCTCTACCACCGTATCGCAGCTGATAAGGACAATCAGCGTCCGCTTTTTCTAAATAATAGCAAGGAAGAACTTGCAGCTATTTTCCAAGAAAGACAGGCTTGGTATGAGGAAGTAGCTAGTCAGGTTTTGGATGTGACCAAGCTAAGCCCAGAGGAAATTATAGAGGAACTGAGATGAAAATTGCTTATCTAGGTCCCAAGGGATCATTTTCACACCACGTTGTGCAGACAGCTTTTCCTCAGGAGGAATTGCAGGCTTTTGCCAACATTACAGATGTCATCAAGTCCTATGAGCAAGGATTAGTGGACTATTCTGTGGTGCCAGTTGAAAATTCTATTGAGGGTAGTGTTCATGAAACCTTGGACTATCTTTTTCATCAGGCTCGTATCCAAGCAGTGGCAGAAATCGTTCAGCCTATTCATCAGCAGTTGATGGTGGTTCCAGGTCATACTAAGATTGAAAAGATTTTTTCTCATCCTCAGGCTTTGGCTCAAGGAAAGAAATTCATCGATGAACAATATCCAGAGGCCCAAATCGAGGTAACAGCTAGTACAGCTTATGCGGCCCGTTTTATTTCCGAACATCCAGACCAATCTTATGCGGCCATTGCTCCTAGAAGTTCTGCCGAAGAATATGGCTTGGAACTGATTGCCGAAGATATTCAAGAAATGGAAGCCAATTTCACACGTTTCTGGGTCTTGGGAGCTGAAAAGCCTGGTATTCCCTTGAAAGCACAAAGGGAGAAAATGAGTTTGGCCTTGACCTTACCTGACAACCTTCCCGGTGCCCTCTACAAGGCTCTTTCAACCTTTGCTTGGAGAGGAATTGACCTGACAAAAATTGAAAGTCGACCACTCAAGACAGCACTGGGAGAATACTTTTTCATTATCGATGTGGATTATGCCGATAAGGACTTGGTCCACTTTGCCCAAAAAGAATTAGAAGCGATTGGAATCCAGTATAAAGTTCTGGGAGCCTATCCTATTTATCCAATATCAGACCACGGAAAGGAGAGAAGATGAGTAAAGAAAATCCCTTAAGTCATCATGAGCAGTTACGTTATGACTATCTCTTTAAGAACATTCATTATCTCAATGAGCGAGAGAAAAAAGAGTTTGCTTACTTGCAAGGTAAGTTAAATATGGCTAGTGGTAGTGAAGCTTCACCAGAAATTCATAGTGAAAATCATGATATGGAAGAGTCTTTCATGGAACCAATCAATCAGTCTCCTCTTCCATCCTATGGTAACCGTAGTCGTGCAAAAAAATACCAGAAAAGCCATTCTCTTCCAAAGGTTAAGTCCAAGAAACGTAAGATTCGTTGGGGGCGCATTTTTGCAGGATTGCTTGCTCTTCTAGCCTGTGTTGGTTTTGGTATGATTTTTATGTTCCTAAAAGGTTATTCAAATGCGGATCCAACCAAACCTGCCAATGCTAAGGCAGCTCAAGTAGAAGTTTTTCATGGTCAAGATACCAAGGATGGGGTCAATATTTTGATTATGGGAACGGATGGACGGATTGGCCAAAATAGTGCTGAGACGAGAACGGACTCGATTATGGTTCTAAACGTTGGTGGCTCAGATAAAAAAATCAAACTGGCCAGCTTTATGCGTGACAATTTGGTTTATATAGACGGATACAGTCAAGTCATTAATGGTAGAAAGCAGTCCGATAATAAGTTGAATGTGGCCTATGAGTTAGGGGAACAAGAGGGGCAAAAAGGGGCAGAAATGGTTCGAAAAGTCCTAAAAGACAATTTTGACTTGGACATTAAGTACTACGCTTTGGTAGACTTCCAGGCCTTCGCAACTGCTATTGACACCCTATTTCCTGACGGTGTAACGATTGATGCCAAATTCTCAACCTTAGAAGGTCAACCTTTAACCGAAGCTACAGTCGGAGATGATTTACATGCTACGGAAACAGAGTCACCAACCCAGACTATTAAAGTTGGGAAACAGCAGATGAACGGTTCAACCTTGCTCAATTATGCACGTTTCCGTGATGATGATGAAGGTGATTACGGTCGTACCAAGAGACAACAGCAAGTGCTGACAGCTGTTCTGCAGCAACTCAAGGATCCAACCAAACTCTTTACTGGATCAGAAGCACTTGGTAAGGTCTTTGGGATGACCTCTACGAATGTTCCGTATAGTTTCCTACTGACCAATGGTTTATCCTTCCTAGATGGAGCGCAAAATGGCATTGAAAGATTAACAGTTCCAGAACTAGGTGATTGGGTCGATGCCTATGATGTCTATGGAGGACAGGCACTCTTAGTAGACCAAAATAAATATCAAACCAAGCTCGCTCAAATGGGAATGAGATAAGATAAGACAGAAAAATCAAAGTTTGAAGGCTATGTATCCAGCAGTCAAGCTTTGATTTTTTACAGTCTGCAATAGATTTTCATCCCTTATTTATGGTATAATGGAACGATACGATAGAAAGAATAATGAACAATATGACTGATTTAAAAGCAATTCAGGCTCGAAGTCTGGAGATGGCTGAATATTTTGTGGCTTTTTGCAAGGAACATGATTTGCTTTGTTATCTCTGTGGAGGAGGTGCTATTGGCGCCCTTCGAAACAAGGGGTTTATTCCTTGGGACGACGACCTAGACTTTTTTATGCCCCGTAAGGACTATGAAAAATTAGCAGAATTATGGCCTCGTTATGCAGATGAGCGTTATTTCTTGTCAAAGAGTAATAAGGATTTTGTCGACCGCAATCTTTTTATTACCATTCGTGACAAGGAAACTACCTGTATCAAACCTTATCAGCAGGATTTGGATTTGCCACATGGTCTGGCCTTGGATGTTTTACCTTTGGATTATTATCCTAAAAATCCAGCTGAGCGGAAAAAGCAGGTTCACTGGGCCTTGATTTATTCTCTTTTTTGTGCGCAAACTATTCCAGAAAAACATGGCGCACTTATGAAGTGGGGAAGTCGCATTTTACTCGGTTTGACGCCGAAATCTCTTCGTTATCGCATTTGGAAAAAAGCTGAAAAAGAAATGACCAAGTACAGTCTAGCTGAGAGCGATGGAATCACGGAATTATGCTCGGGTCCTGGTTACATGAGAAATAAGTACCTAATCGAATCTTTTGAAGATAATCTCTTCTTGCCATTTGAAGAGACAGAGATGCCTATTCCAGTCGGCTATGATGCTTATCTCAGCACTGCTTTTGGGGATTATATGACACCTCCACCAGCAGACAAGCAAGTACCACATCATGATGCTGTCATCGCTGATATGGATAAGTCTTATACAGAATACAAGGGAGAATATGGTGGCTAAGAAAAAAATATTATTTTTTATGTGGTCTTTTTCTCTCGGGGGTGGAGCAGAGAAGATTCTATCTACCATTGTTTCAAATCTAGATCCAGAAAAGTATGATATTGATATTCTTGAAATGGAACATTTTGATAAGGGATACGAATCTGTTCCCAAGCATGTATGCATTTTAAAATCCCTTCAGGATTATCGCCAAGCCAGATGGATTCGAGCTCTTTTGTGGAGAATGAGAATTTATTTTCCAAGATTGACTCGTCGCTTGCTTGTAAGAGATGACTATGATGTTGAAGTTTCTTTTACTATTATGAATCCTCCACTTTTGTTCTCTAAAAGAAAAGAAGTCAAGAAAATCTCCTGGATTCATGGAAGTATCGAAGAATTTATTAAGGATAGCTCCAAAAGAGAATCACATAGACGCCAGTTGGATGCTGCGAATACCATTGTAGGAATTTCGAATAAAACCAGCAATTCTATCAAGGAAGTCTATCCAGACTATGCTTCGAAATTACGGACAGTTTACAATGGATATGATTTTCAGAGCATTCTAGAAAAATCTCAAGAGAAGATCGATATCGAGATTGCGCCTCAAAGTATCTGTACTATCGGACGGATTGAGGAAAATAAGGGTTCTGACCGTGTGGTAGAAGTGATACGATTATTACACCAAGAGGGAAAAAACTATCATCTCTACTTCATAGGGGCTGGGGATATGGAAGAGGAACTGAAAAAACGAGTTAAAGAATATGAGCTTGAAGACTATGTACATTTCCTTGGTTATCAAAAAAATCCTTATCAGTATTTATCTCAGACGAAAGTTCTCTTGTCTATGTCTAAACAAGAAGGGTTTCCTGGAGTGTATGTGGAAGCCTTGAGTCTGGGACTTCCTTTTGTCTCAACTGACGTCGGAGGGGCTGAGGAATTATCCCAAGAAGGACGATTTGGACAAATCATTGAGAGCAATCAAGAGGCGGCTCAGGCAATTACGAACTATATGACTTCTGCCTCAAACTTCGATGTCAATGAGGCTAGTCAATTCATTCAACAATTTACAATTGTCAAACAAATCGAACAAGTAGAAAAACTATTAGAGGAGTAGCATGGAAACTGCATTAATTAGTGTGATTGTGCCAGTATATAATGTGGCACAATACCTAGAAAAATCGATAGCTTCCATTCAGGAGCAGACCTATCAAAATCTGGAAATCATTCTTGTTGATGATGGAGCAACAGATGAAAGTGGTCGCTTGTGTGATTCAATCGCTGAACAAGATGATAGGGTGTCAGTGCTTCATAAAAAGAATGAAGGCTTGTCACAAGCGCGAAACGATGGAATGAAGCAGGCTCATGGGGATTATCTGATTTTTATTGACTCAGATGATTATATCCATCCAGAAATGATTCAGAGTTTATATGAGCAATTAATTCAAGAAGATGCGGATGTTTCGAGCTGTGGTGTCATGAATGTCTATGCAAATGATGAAAGTCCACAGTCAGCCAATCAGGATGACTATTTTGTCTGTGATTCTCAAACATTTCTAAAGGAATACCTCATAGGTGAAAAAATACCTGGAACGATCTGCAATAAGCTAATTAAGAAAGAAATTGCAATTGCCCTATCCTTTCCTAAAGGATTGATTTACGAAGATGCCTATTATCATTTTGATTTAATCAAGTTGGCTAAGCAGTACGTGGTTAATACCAAACCCTATTATTACTATTTCCATAGAGGGGATAGCATTACGACCAAACCGTATGCAGAGAAGGATTTAGCCTATATTGATATCTACCAAAAGTTTTACAATGAAGTTGTGAAAAACTATTCTGACTTGAAAGAGGTTGCTTTTTTCAGATTGGCCTATGCTCACTTCTTCATTATGGATAAGATGTTACTAGATGATCAGTATAAAAAATTTGAAGCCTATTCTCAGATTCATCGATTTTTAAAAGGCCATGCCTTTGCTATTGCTAGGAATCCAATTTTCCGTAAGGGGAGAAGAATTAGTGCTTTGGCTCTATTCATAAATATTTCCTTATACCGATTCTTATTACTAAAAAATATTGAAAAATCTAAAAAATTACATTAGAACGGGGGTGAGCAAGTGATTGATGGAAAACGATTATTATTTAGTTTGACCATAGTCAGCTATGCCTTGACGCTAGTAAGTGGAATTGTGTATCTGTTTAATAATAATAATGTTAGCTTGCTTTCTACTTTATTGTTCTTACTGGTTAGTAGCTTAATTGCCTGCTGGAATGATATCAAGTATTACTTAATCCATTTTATTTTCTATTTAACTATTTTTGTATTTCTGGTATCAAGACCGACCATTGATTATTTTAGGGATGGCGCTCTGGATACCTATCATCCGATAGCCTATCGCTTTGCCTTTATAGTCGTCATGGTTTCGATTCTGGGCTTGACCACAGGAGGCGTACTGGCTCGTTACTTCATAGCTAGGAAGAACATAAAAGTACCAAAGATAGGAAATTCTATAAAAGAGATTTATATCAAGCGGTTACGCTTTGTATCACTAGGAGTTTTTCTTCTAACCTATCCTTTCTATTTTATTCGCTTATTTGAACGGCTCCTGTATCGTCTGCAGACTTCCTACTATGCCTACTATGCAAATTTTGAAAGTAAACTTCCTTATTTTACCTACATTTTGTCTACCTTTACGGTCTATGCAATGTGTATGTATCTGGCAACCAAGCCAAAGAAATTGCAGGCGACAGCAGTGTTGGTATCCTTCATTGTAGCCAATACCATTCATTTGGCAATCGGGACACGAAATCCCTTTATTTTAAGTATTTTATTTGCTTTTGTTTATTACTTTATGCGGGAGCAAACTGAAAAGGGAAAATGGATTGGGTTTAAAGAAAAGTTAGCGATTTTTGTCGGTTCTCCTATTCTTATGTTAGCGATGGGAGTGCTCAATTATGTACGGGATAATGTCCAGGTTTCCCATACAGGTTTCTGGGATATCTTACTTGACTTTATCTATAAACAAGGGACTAGTTTTGGTGTTCTGGCTCGAGGTTTTCTATTTAACAGTAGCCTTCCTTACCGAGATTTACGCAATTTTACTTTTGGTCCTGTCATTGATTATTTTGCAAGAGGAAGTTTGGGGGCTATTTTCGGAGGAAAAGCCTTTGAACATACAACCAATAGTGTGGAGCTAGCTATTGATAGTAATAGTTATGCCCACAATCTATCCTATCTTGTTTTGAACAAGGAATACTTGAAAGGACATGGTATCGGAAGTAGTTATATCATGGAGTTGTATACAGACTATGGTATGATAGGAGTCTTTCTACTTAGTCTCTTACTCGGTATGCTATTTATAGCCATGTTGCAAGTAGCCTATCGCTCTAGAACAATCCTATTTGCCTTGTCCCTACTCATCTTGAATAATCTATTCTTTATGCCAAGAAGTAGCTTTTCAGAAAGTTTCTTCAATCTATTTACAATGCAATTCTGGGGAATTGTTCTTGTGATTATATTTGTAGCAAAAATGCTTACAAAAGAGAACCAGTATCTACTAAACAAAGGAGAAAAAAATCATGTTTGAACATTATTCAGTAGCTGATTTGTTTGCAAATCTTTACAAAAAACGAAAAGCAAATATTCTAGCTCTCATCGCTTTATTTGCTCTCATTGCTGTACCATTTACAATTAAAGCAGTTAAGAATAAAAATACTGTCAAAGACACAACAAGTTATTCAACTTATATCAGCTATAAAATCACTCCTCCAGAAGATTCAGCCAAAACGATTTTGAATCATCAAATTGGTGGCTATAGTGATTTCTACGGGAAATTGATTGATGGGAATTTGAATGGAGCTTATCTTTTCAATGATGTAGAGTCTAGTGAGTTGAAAAAAATTGCTAGTGAATTAGATACGACAGAAACAACCTTGAAAAATTCTACGAATGATTATTGGTGGAAAAAATTAACTGTCTACTATATGATTGACGATGCAGGGGTTGGTGTGAAAATTTTGACACCAAGTAAAGATGCTAATGACTTGTTGGAGCGAAAAATTGATGGATTGATTGAGAAATTTAAACACACTTATGCAAATGTAAAAATTGAAAAATTGGAAACCATCAACTCTAAAGAATTGAATGCAAACGGTGAGACAGCGCTTGGATTGAATGTGAAGAACTTGATTCTCCGTTTAGCTGTTATTGGAGTAGTTTGTGTGATTTTGGTTGTGATGGGAAATGTATTGGTTTATCTCTTTAATCCAACCATCAATAGAGCAGGTGATTTTTCTCAGTATCAAATTGATTTTGTAACAGAGATTACAACAATTGCCAACCTAGCAGATATCCTATCATACAAAAATGCTGGACAAGAATTAACAATCGTTAGCTCAAACAAAGCTATCCTAGATAAATTGAAACAAAATCAAGAGGCCTTAAAAGGAATGCATTTTGTGGATTTACAAGATGTACCATCTCTTTTGGAAAGAGATACAGTCCTTCTTGTTGAAGAGTATGGAGTGACTCGTTATAAGAAATTTGAACAAAGTCTTCAAATTCTTAGAAACTTAAATCGTTCTATCCTCGGTGTAGCAACCTTTAAATTATAAGCATTCTGATGTATCAGGTCTTCAAAGTTGGCTAAGAGTCGATTTTGAAGGCTTTTTCTATTTGTCATCAGAAATTTTCTTTTAGAGTCTGCTACAGAAAGACCCTGGGGAAAATCTAGCTTGATAGAGGAGCCTTCTTTTGATAAAATCGTAAAAATCTAGTATAATAGATAGAACTGAAAGTATGAGGTTACTAGCAATGAAAATGAAACAAATTAGTGATACAACTTTGAAAATCACGATGTCTTTAGAGGATTTAATGGATCGTGGCATGGAGATTGCTGACTTTCTCGTTCCTCAAGAAAAAACAGAAGAGTTCTTTTATGCTATCTTGGATGAGTTAGAGATGCCTGAGAGCTTTTTGGATACAGGCATGTTGAGCTTCCGTGTGACTCCAAAACCTGATAAGGTAGATGTCTTTGTAACCAAATCTAAGATTGACCAAAATCTAGATTTTGAAGACTTATCGGATTTACCAGATATGGAAGAATTGGCTCAAATGTCGCCAGATGAATTTATCAAAACCTTGGAAAAAAGCATCGCAGACAAAACCAAGGATGATATCGAAGCCATTCAATCTCTAGAGCAAGTCGAAGCCAAGGAAGAAGAGCAGGAGCAGGCTGAACAAGAAGTTGAAAGCAAGAAAGAGCCTTACATCTACTACATCCTTTCTTTTGCTAAGTTGGCTGATTTGGTGGCTTTTGCCAAGACAGTGACTTTTGAGATGGAAACTTCTGAACTTTACAAGATGAATGAGCGCTATTATTTGACCATTTTAGTGGATATTGAAAATCATCCAAGTCCATATCCAGCGTGGCTTTTGGCCCGTATGCGCGAGTTTGCAGACGATAGTGACATCAGTCGTTCAGTCTTGCAAGAGTATGGTCAAGTCTTGATGAATCACGATGCAGTGCTAAATCTGCAAAAGATTGGATAATCCTTTTTGGAAAGCTATTTCTAGATTTTGAGAAGAGCGAATCGTCTGATTCGTTTTTTCTTTTCTAGATTGAAATAGTGATTTACTATAATAGGAATTTTCACAAAATTCTGTTATAATGGCTATATTAGAAAATTTCGAGGAGACAAACATGACAGTTAAAATTGCTTTACTAGGATTTGGTACCGTTGCAAGTGGTGTGCCTTTCCTCCTAAAGGAAAATGGAGAAAAAATCAATCAATCAGCACATTCAGAGATTGAAGTTGCTAAGGTGTTGGTCAAGGATGAAGATGAGAAAAATCGCTTGCTTGTAGCAGGGAATAACTTTAACTTTGTAACCAATGTGGATGACATTTTATCAGACCAAGACATTACGATCGTAGTGGAGTTGATGGGTCGTATCGAACCTGCTAAGACCTTTATCACTCGTGCCTTGGAGGCTGGCAAACACGTTGTTACTGCTAACAAGGACCTTTTGGCTGTCCATGGTGCAGAACTGTTAGAAATCGCTAAAGCTAACAAGGTAGCACTTTACTATGAAGCAGCAGTAGCTGGTGGGATTCCAATTCTTCGTACTTTGGCAAATTCCTTGGCTTCTGACAAAATTACGCGCGTGCTTGGAGTAGTCAACGGAACGTCCAACTTCATGATGACCAAGATGGTGGAAGAAGGCTGGTCTTATGATGATGCTCTTGCGGAAGCGCAACGTCTAGGATTTGCAGAAAGCGACCCGACAAATGACGTGGATGGGATTGATGCAGCCTACAAGATGGTGATTTTGAGCCAATTTGCTTTTGGCATGAAGGTCGCTTTTGACGATGTAGCCCACAAGGGAATCCGCAACATTACACCAGAAGACGTAGCTGTAGCACAAGATCTTGGCTATGTAGTGAAATTGGTTGGTTCTATTGAGGAAACTCCTTCAGGAATTGCTGCAGAAGTAACTCCAACCTTCCTACCTAAAGCACACCCACTTGCTAGTGTGAATGGCGTAATGAACGCTGTCTTTGTAGAATCTATCGGTATTGGTGAGTCTATGTACTATGGACCAGGTGCTGGTCAAAAACCAACAGCAACAAGTGTGGTGGCGGATATTGTCCGTATTGTTCGTCGCTTGAATGATGGTACCATTGGCAAAGATTTCAACGAATACAGCCGTGACTTGGTCTTGGCAAATCCTGAGGATGTTAAAGCAAATTACTACTTCTCAATCTTGGCTCCAGACTCAAAAGGTCAGGTCTTGAAATTGGCTGAAATCTTCAATGCTCAAGATATTTCCTTCAAGCAAATCCTACAAGATGGAAAAGATGGTGACAAGGCGCGTGTTGTGATCATCACACACAAGATTAATAAAGCCCAGCTTGAAAATGTCTCAGATGAATTGAAGAAGGTTTCAGAATTCGACCTCTTGAATACCTTCAAGGTGCTAGGAGAATAAGATGAAGATTATTGTACCTGCAACCAGTGCCAATATCGGGCCAGGTTTTGACTCGGTCGGTGTAGCTGTAACCAAGTATCTTCAAATAGAGGTCTGTGAAGAACGAGATGAGTGGCTGATTGAACACCAGATTGGTAAATGGATTCCTCATGACGAGCGTAATCTCTTGCTCAAAATCGCTTTGCAAATTATGCCAGACTTGCAACCAAGACGTTTGAAAATGACAAGTGATGTTCCCTTAGCGCGTGGTTTGGGTTCTTCCAGCTCGGTTATTGTAGCTGGGATTGAACTAGCCAACCAACTAGGCAAGCTCAACTTGTCTGACCATGAAAAGTTGCAGTTAGCGACCAAGATTGAAGGACATCCTGACAATGTGGCTCCAGCTATTTATGGTAATCTCGTTATTGCAAGTTCCGTTGAAGGGCAAGTTTCTGCTATCGTAGCAGACTTCCCAGAGTGTAATTTCCTAGCCTACATTCCAAACTATGAATTGCGTACTCGAGACAGCCGTGGCGTCTTGCCTAAGAAATTGTCTTACAAGGAAGCTGTTGCGGCTAGTTCTATCGCCAATGTGGCGGTTGCAGCCTTGTTGGCAGGAGACATGGTGACCGCTGGGCAAGCAATCGAGGGCGACCTCTTCCACGAGCGCTATCGTCAGGACTTGGTGAGAGAATTTGCAACGATTAAGCAAGTGGCCAAAGAAAATGGTGCCTATGCAACCTACCTTTCTGGTGCTGGGCCGACAGTTATGGTTTTGGCTTCTCACGACAAGATGCCAGCGATTAAGGCAGAATTGGAAAAGCAACCCTTCAAAGGAAAACTTCATGACTTGAAAGTTGATACCCAAGGTGTCCGTGTCGAAGCAAAATAAAGAATAGAAGATAGGATGGGGAAACTCTTGATCAGAGGGCTTCCTATCCTTTTTTTGAAAAGAAGTTTATACTCAATGAAAATCAAAGAGCAAACTAGGAAGCTAGCCGCAGGCTGCTCAAAACACTGTTTTGAGGCTGCAGATGGAAGCTGACGTGGTTTGAATTTAATTTTCGAAGAGTATTAGTTAAAAACTTGGTAAAGGAGAAACGAAGATGGCAGAAATATATTTAGCAGGTGGTTGTTTTTGGGGTTTAGAGGAGTATTTTTCACGCATTTCTGGAGTGCTAGCAACCAGTGTTGGCTACGCTAATGGTCAAGTCGAAACGACCAATTACCAGCTGCTCAAGGAAACAGACCATGCAGAAACGGTTCAAGTGATTTACGATGAGAAAGCAGTATCACTCAGAGAAATTTTGCTTTATTATTTCCGTGTTATTGATCCATTATCAGTCAATCAACAAGGGAATGACCGTGGTCGCCAATATCGAACTGGGATTTATTACCAGGACGAAGTAGACTTGCCAACTGTCTACACTGTGGTGCAGGAGCAGGAGCGCATGCTGGGTCGAAAGATTGCAGTGGAAGTGGAGAAACTACGTCATTACATTCTGGCTGAAGACTACCACCAAGACTATCTTAAGAAAAATCCTTCAGGTTACTGTCATATCGATGTGACCGATGCTGATAAGCCATTGATTGATGCAGCAAGCTATGAAAAACCTAGTCAAGAGGTGTTAAAGGGCAGTTTATCTGAAGAATCCTATCGTGTTACCCAAGAAGCTGCCACAGAGGCTCCATTTACCAATGCCTATGATCAAACCTTTGAAGAGGGAATTTATGTAGATATTACGACAGGTGAGCCACTCTTTTTTGCCAAGGATAAGTTTGCCTCAGGTTGTGGTTGGCCAAGTTTTAGCCGTCCGATTTCCAAGGAATTGATTCATTATTACAAGGATCTCAGTCATGGAATGGAGCGAATTGAGGTTCGTTCTCGGTCGGGGAATGCTCACTTGGGTCATGTTTTCACAGATGGACCGCGTGAGTTTGGTGGCCTCCGTTACTGTATCAATTCCGCTTCCTTGCGCTTTGTGGCCAAGGATGAGATGGAAGAAGCAGGATATGGCTATCTACTGCCTTACTTAAACAAATAAAACAGAGAGGGTGGGTGCTTCCCACTTTCTTCATTTCCAGAATACGAATAGAAGGGATTTATGAAACACCTATTATCTTACTTCAAACCCTATATCAAGGAATCGATTTTAGCTCCCTTATTCAAGCTGTTAGAAGCTATTTTTGAGCTCTTGGTTCCCATGGTGATTGCTGGGATTGTTGACCAATCCTTGCCCCAAAGAAATCAAGGTCATCTATGGATGCAGATTGGCCTGCTCCTTATCTTTGCAGTAATTGGTGTTGTAGTGGCCTTAATAGCCCAATTCTACTCAGCCAAGGCTGCGGTGGGTTTTGCCAAGGAATTGACAAACGACCTCTATCGACATATTCTTTCCTTGCCTAAGGACAGCAGAGACCGTTTGACAACTTCTAGCTTGGTCACTCGCTTGACTTCGGACACTTACCAGATTCAGACTGGGATCAATCAATTCCTGCGTCTCTTTTTGCGAGCGCCTATTATCGTTTTTGGTGCCATTTTTATGGCTTATCGCATCTCAGCTGAGCTGACTTTCTGGTTCTTGGTCATGGTTGTCATTTTGACCATTGTTATTGTAGGGCTCTCTAGACTGATTAATCCTCTCTACAGTGTTCTCAGAAAGAAAACGGACCAACTGGTTCAAGAAACGCGCCAGCAATTACAAGGTATGCGGGTTATTCGTGCTTTTGGACAAGAAAAACGAGAGTTACAGATTTTTCAGACCCTTAACCAAGTTTATGCCAGATTGCAAGAAAAAACAGGTTTCTGGTCTAGCTTATTAACACCTCTGACCTATCTGATTGTTAATGGAACTCTCCTCGTTATTATCTGGCAGGGATATATTTCAATTCAAGGAGGATTGCTCAGTCAAGGTGCTCTCATTGCCCTTATCAACTATCTCCTACAGATTTTGGTGGAATTGGTTAAGCTAGCTATGCTGATAAATTCTCTCAATCAGTCCTATATCTCTGCCAAGCGAATCGAGGAAGTTTTTGCTGAGGCTCCAGAAGATATTTATTTAGAATTAGAGAAAAAGCAAGTTACCAGCAATCAGATTTTACAAGTCCAAGAATTGACCTTTACCTATCCTGATGCGGCCCAGCCTTCTCTGAGAGACATTTCCTTTGATATGCAGCAAGGGCAAATCCTTGGTATCATCGGAGGGACGGGTTCTGGTAAATCAAGCTTGGTGCAAGTCTTACTTGGACTTTATCCAGCAGACAAGGGGAGCATTGACCTTTATCGAGATGGATCTAGTCCTAGTAATTTAGAGGAGTGGCGGTCTTGGATTGCCTATGTGCCCCAAAAAGTCGAACTCTTTAAAGGAACCATTCGTTCCAACTTGACTCTAGGTTTACATCAAGAAGTAAGAGACCAAGAACTCTGGCAGGCCTTGGAAATTGCGCAAGCAAAGGATTTTGTCAGTGAAAAGGAAGGACTCTTGGATGCCATAGTTGAGGCAGGAGGGCGAAATTTCTCGGGCGGTCAAAAACAAAGGCTGTCCATCGCACGAGCAGTTTTGCGCCAGACTCCGTTTCTCATCCTAGATGATGCGACCTCAGCACTGGACACTATTACTGAGTCTAAGCTCTTGAAAGCTATCCGAGAAAACCTGCCAAATACAAGTTTAATCTTGATTTCTCAACGGACTTCGACGCTTCAGATGGCAGACAAGATTCTCCTCTTGGAAAAAGGGGAGCTCCTAGCTATCGGCAAGCACGAGGACTTGATGAAATCCAGTCAAGTCTATCGAGAAATCAATGCATCCCAACATGGAAAGGAGGACTAGCATGAGACGACAAACTGCAAATCAAACATTCACACGTTTGGCCAAAGATTTAGCAAGTCATCCCTTCCTTCTTTTTCTAGCCTTTCTAGGAACTATTGCCCAGGTTGGTTTATCGATTTACCTACCAATCTTAATCGGACAGGTCATCGACCAAGTCCTAGTGACGGGCTCTTCACCAGTTTTTTGGCAGATTTTTCTCCAAATGATCTTGGTGGTCATAGGAAATACCCTTGTACAGTGGGTCAATCCTCTTCTCTATAATCGCCTAATCTTCTCTTATACCAGAGACTTGCGAGAGCGAATCATACATAAGCTTCATCGGTTACCGATTGCTTTTGTGGATCGTCAAGGAAGTGGAGAGATGGTCAGTCGTGTGACCACAGACATCGAGCAGTTAGCAGCTGGTTTGACCATGATATTTAACCAATTTTTTATTGGTGTCTTGATGATTTTAGTCAGCATTCTAGCCATGATTCAAATTCATCTCCTCATGACTCTTTTGGTCTTGCTGTTGACGCCACTGTCTATGGTAATTTCACGCTTTATTGCCAAGAGATCCTATCATCTCTTCCAGAAGCAAACAGAGACGAGGGGGATTCAGACACAATTAATTGAAGAATCGTTGAGCCAGCAGACCATTATCCAGTCCTTTAATGCTCAGACAGAGTTTATCCAAAGACTGTATGAGGCGAATGACAACTACTCAGGCTATTCTCAGTCAGCCATCTTTTATTCTTCAACTGTCAATCCTTCGACTCGCTTTGTCAATGCACTCATTTATGCGCTTTTAGCTGGAGTAGGAGCTTATCGTATCATGATGGGTTCAACCTTGACCATCGGTCGTTTAGTAACCTTTTTGAACTATGTTCAGCAATACACCAAGCCTTTTAATGATATTTCTTCAGTTCTAGCCGAATTGCAAAGTGCCTTGGCTTGTGCAGAACGTGTTTATGGAGTCTTAGATAGTCCTGAGGTGGCTGAAACAGGTAAGGAAGAGTTGACTAGTGACCAAGTTAAGGGAGCTATTTCCTTTAAACATGTCTATTTTGGCTACCATCCTGAAAAGATTTTGATTAAGGATTTATCTATCGATATCCCAGCCGGTAGCAAGGTGGCTATTGTTGGTCCGACAGGTGCTGGAAAATCAACCCTTATCAATCTTCTCATGCGGTTTTATCCCATTAACTCTGGAGATATCTTGCTGGATGGGAAATCCATTTATGACTATAGTCGTGCCTCTTTACGCCAGCAGTTTGGAATGGTGCTCCAAGAAACCTGGCTCAAGCAAGGGACCATTCATGACAATATTTCCTTTGGAAATCCTAAAGCCAGTCGGGAGCAGGTGATTGCTGCTGCAAAAGCAGCCAATGCAGATTTTTTCATCCAACAGTTGCCACAGGGATACGATACCAAGTTGGAAAATGCAGGAGAATCTCTCTCTGTCGGTCAAGCCCAGCTTTTGACCATAGCCCGAGTCTTTCTAGCTATCCCTAAGATTCTTATCTTAGACGAAGCAACCTCTTCCATCGATACGCGGACAGAAGTGCTGGTTCAGGATGCCTTTGCTAAACTCATGAAGGGGCGTACAAGCTTTATCATTGCCCACCGCTTGTCAACCATTCAGGATGCGGATATGATTCTAGTCTTAGTGGATGGTGACATCGTGGAGCATGGCAATCATCAGGATCTCATGGCTAGAAAGGGTAAGTATTATCAAATGCAGCAAGCTGCAGCTTTTAGCTTTGAATAATCCTTTCTGCTTTAAAATCTTATGAACGAAAAAAGTTGCCTTCGGGTGACTTTTTTGTTACAATAGCTAGAAAAATTATTCACTGTAAATTGTCTTATAGAAAAGGAGCCTAGAATGAAAGTCTTTCAGCATGTAAATATCGTGACTTGTGACCAAGATTTCCATGTTTATTTGGATGGAATCTTAGCAGTTAAGGATTCTCAAATCGTCTATGTTGGTCAAGAGAAGTCAGAGATTTTAGAGCAAGCTGAGCAGATTATAGACTATCAGGGCGCCTGGATTATGCCTGGTTTGGTCAATTGTCACACCCATTCTGCTATGACAGGATTGCGAGGAATTCGGGATGACAGCAATCTCCATGAATGGCTCAATGACTATATTTGGCCTGCAGAAGCAGGATTTACTCCCGACATGACTACAAGAGCGGTTAAAGAAGCTATGATAGAGATGCTCCAGTCAGGAACAACAACCTTTAATGATATGTATAATCCCAATGGTATGGATATTGAACGGATTTATCAGGCAGTGAAAACTTCCAAGATGCGTTGTTATTTCTCACCGACTCTTTTTTCTTCAGAGGCAGAGACAACTGCTGAAACTATAAGCAGAACTCGAGCAATCATTGAGGAAATTATTGGATATAAAAATCCAAATTTCAAGGTGATGGTAGCCCCACATTCTCCCTACAGCTGTAGTAGAGACTTGCTGGCAGAAAGCTTAGATATGGCAAAAGAGTTGAATATTCCTCTCCATATCCATGTTGCGGAGACCAAGGAGGAATCAGGGATTATCCTGAAACGATATGGCAAACGACCCCTCGCCTTTCTAGAAGAACTGGGTTACTTAGATCATCCGTCTGTCTTTGCTCACGGGGTCGAATTAAACGAGAGAGAAATTGAACGCTTGGCAACTTCTCAAGTGTCTATTGCCCACAATCCTATTAGTAACCTCAAACTGGCATCAGGGATTGCTCCTATCATTCAACTGCAAAAAGCAGGAGTAGCAGTCGGAATTGCGACGGATTCGGTTGCCTCCAATAACAATCTAGATATGTTTGAGGAAGGACGGACTGCAGCCCTTCTTCAGAAGATGAAAAGTGGAGATGCCAGACAATTTCCTATCGAAACAGCTCTCAAGGCGCTGACAATCGAAGGAGCTAGGGTCCTAGGAATGGAAGAACAGATAGGAAGTCTGGAAGTAGGTAAACAGGCAGATTTTCTCGTTATTCAACCACAAGGGAAAATTCATCTCCAACCCCAAGAAAATATGCTCTCTCACCTTATTTATGCTGTCAAATCCAGTGATGTTGATGATGTCTATATTGCAGGAGAACAGGTTGTCAAGCAAGGTAAAGTTTTGACGGTAGAACTTTAAAAGAAAAATCACGAAAAAATTTTAAAAAATGTTTGCAAAAATCTTGCATTCTTTTTTTGACTATGCTATACTTATATACGGTTTGAAAAAACTGCCTAAGACAGTAGGGGAGCTCGACTCATAAGTATCCTACCGAGGACAAAACGTATCATGTAAAAAGAAGCGTATTGTACTTTCGTGTCTAGGTTTGGGCGCGTTTTTCTTTTGAAAAATTTCCCCAAGCAAAATAATAACGGAGGTGAACACACTAATGAGTGAAGCAATTATTGCTAAAAAAGCGGAACTAGTTGACGTAGTAGCTGAGAAAATGAAAGCTGCTGCATCTATCGTCGTTGTAGACGCTCGTGGTTTGACAGTTGAGCAAGATACAGTTCTTCGTCGTGAGCTTCGTGGAAGCGAAGTTGAGTATAAAGTGATTAAAAACTCAATCTTGCGTCGTGCAGCTGAAAAAGCTGGTCTTGAAGATCTTGCATCTGTATTTGTTGGACCATCTGCAGTAGCATTTTCTAACGAAGATGTTATCGCACCAGCGAAAATCTTGAACGACTTTTCTAAAAACGCTGAAGCACTTGAAATCAAAGGTGGTGCAATCGAAGGCGCTGTCGCATCTAAAGAAGAGATTCTTGCTCTTGCAACTCTTCCAAACCGCGAAGGACTTCTTTCTATGCTCCTTTCTGTACTTCAAGCGCCAGTGCGCAACGTTGCTCTTGCAGTCAAAGCGGTTGCAGACAACAAAGAAGACGCAGCTTAATCTTAAGCTACGCAGCGTAGCCTAGCTACGAAAATCTATTATAAATTTAAAACATATTTGGAGGATATAACAATGGCATTGAACATTGAAAACATTATTGCTGAAATTAAAGAAGCTTCAATCCTTGAATTGAACGACCTTGTAAAAGCTATCGAAGAAGAATTTGGTGTAACTGCAGCTGCTCCTGTAGCTGTTGCTGCAGCTGGTGCTGCTGACGCTGGTGCTGCTAAAGATTCATTCGACGTTGAATTGACATCTGCAGGCGACAAAAAAGTTGGCGTTATCAAAGTTGTACGTGAAATCACAGGTCTTGGTCTTAAAGAAGCTAAAGAACTTGTTGATGGTGCACCAGCACTTGTTAAAGAAGGCGTTGCAACTGCAGAAGCTGAAGAAATCAAAGCTAAATTGGAAGAAGCTGGAGCTTCAGTTACTCTTAAATAAGAGGCATATACCAATTAGAATTCGGGATACTATAGTATCAGCCTTTTAGAATCGTGAACACATTTTAGAAACTGATAAATTAATTTAGTTTCCTACCAAAAACCCTACCAAAAATTAATTTGGCAGGGTTTTTCTTTTTAACAAATTTATCGTGGAGAACAGTTGAATATTGTTCTCCTTTTTTTATTTTCAGGAGGGAAAATGACAAAAGAATTACAATCATCACGCTATATTGTCATTTCATTTTTAGTACGTGAAATGAGAATTGATATTGTTGAAGCCATCTCTCGTATGGCTGAATTAGAAAAAAGTGGCTTGGTTCGATTGGAATAAAGTGGAGATTTAATACTCAAAGAACTTGGAGGGGCGCTATGAAACGAATTACCGCAAATCAATACCAAACTTCAGAACGGTATTATAAATTACCTAAAATTCTTTTTGAGAATGAGGAGGATAGGAATACTCAACCTATCTTGAAAAGAAAAGTTGAAAAGGTCACATTTCTTTATCATTTTTAACCTTGCTTTACTTGTCTTGGCAGGCTGGGCTGGGCATAAGTGGAAGAAGGGATAGAAAATAATCTGAACAAGTTCAAAACGTATTCCGTTTTTTTAGGACATGAAAAATTTTAGAAATTGATTCTTTCTTAAATTTGAATTTCACTAGTAGTGTAAAGATGATTTTTTCTCTGAATAAAATCTGAATTTTCTCTGATACAATCTCAAATGTCAAGGTTCAATAATTGTTGCTTCAGTAGGTGATGAGGGTCTAGATTAAAATAATCAAGAAGCATTGAAACATTACGTTGGAGAACTTAAGGGGGAGGATTATTCACATATAGATGGGAAAGTTATGGTTATTTCTGCTGGATAAGAAATGATATTGATGGCACTCAAATTATATTATTAAATAATACGAATTTTGTTCAAGATAGTGTAAAATAGATTTATACTAGTTTCTAAAAATTTAATTTACATTACAAACTGATGTATTGAGACTATTCTTTGTCAGAAATACGGAGCATTGCAGGTAGTTCTCTAAAATTTTTTGAGGTGATAGAATGTATAAGATATTAGTTGTAGATGACGATTTTGAAATTTTGAAATTGATGCGAACTATTTTAGAGATGAAAAACTATCAGGTAACGACGTATCAAGAAGTGACTGCACCAATCAATATTAATAATTTCAAAGGATTTGATTTGATTTTATTAGATGTAATGATGCCTAATATAGATGGTATGCAAATTTGTAAGCAGATTAGAAATAAAGTAAGCTCCCCTATTATTTTTGTTAGTGCAAAAGACACCGAAGATGATATAGTATCAGGATTGAATTTAGGAGGAGATGACTATATTACAAAACCTTTCAGCATCAATCAATTAATTGCTAAAGTTGCTGCAAATCTCAAACGAGAAGAACGATACAAACAAGGTGAATTAAGTAATCAAATTGTTCGAGAATTATCTCCAATAACGATTTATTTACAAGAAAAAATTGTTTGTATTAATGGAGATAGTCTTGCCTTTACAAGTAGAGAATATGATATCATAGAGCTATTATCTAGCAATCCAAGAAAAATTTTTACTGTACAAGATATATATGAAAATGTTTATGATGATGATGCTGAAACCCTCTTTCGTTCAATATCTGAGTATATCTATCAAATAAGATTAAAATTCTCATCGTATGGAATTAATCCTATAAAAACAGTTAGAGGTATGGGATACAAGTGGCATGAGTAAGAAGAGTACAATTAGAGGGCGCATAATAAGGACTGTTTTAGAACTAGTAACAGGTACGTTACTGAGTATACTTTTATTTTTTATATTTACTTATTTACTTGTTTTTACTGGACAATTAAATGTATACGGCTCTAAAATGGAAATTTCAGTGAGTGATAGCAGCAATTTAAGTGATGTAGTCCAAGCAATGAATAACTCTATATTTGACTATGTTGTATTTAATCGCAAGACGGGTACAATTGAAGAGGGTAACTATCAAAAAAAGGATTTGCCAGCCTATCGAGAAGTTTTTGCTAAAAATGAATCCATAAGTAATGATGCAGTGTATTATGGGTATTACGCTAATTCAGAGATTGTACTTACTGTCAGGCAACCCATGATACCTGAGTTTGTTAATCCGAATTTGCGTCACTTTTCATTTAATCTATTTTCTTATTTATTTTTCTTCGTTATCGAAACAATTTTACTCATTTGGTCACTTACAAGATTAATAAAAGAATTTTCAAATAATTTTCTCCTCATACAAAAAAAGACTTTAAACATGGGACAGTTAACATTTAAAGATAAAAACATTCCTGCTCAAATACAAGAGTTCGATGAAATTCTTTCTGTATTATATCAAAAGGACGACGAGTTAACTAATTTACTCAAATCAGAGAGAAGGGAGAAGGAAGATTTATCTTTTCAAGTTGGTGCATTAGCTCATGATGTAAAAACTCCTTTAACAGTACTAAAGGGAAATTTAGAGTTGCTTGAATTAACTAACTTGACTGTTCAACAGAAGGAATACACTCAGTCAATGAATAACAGTATAGTAGTTTTTGAAAGATACTTTAGTTCAATGATTGATTATTCAAGATTACTAATTGAAGATAAAGATTATGGAGAACAGATACATTTATCCGAATTTTTAAGTGAGCTGTCAGTAGAAGCGAAATCTGTAATGAATAATGCAAAGGTTGATTTCAAAATTATTAATACTACAAAATTAATATTTTTTAAGGGAAATCGCTTTAATTTAAATCGGGCATTAATTAACATTTTAGCAAATGCAGCAAGATATAGTTCTGGAGAAAAAAAAGTTACGCTTACTATCATTGAGGAAACAGAGTATATTAATTTTGTAGTGTGGAATAATGGTCTGCCTTTTACTGAACAGTCCTTATTAAATGCAGATAAGTTATTTTATACTGAGAATAAAGGTAGGAATAATAAGCACTATGGTTTAGGGTTAGCATTTGCTAAACAAGTTGCAACTAGACATTTAGGAGAATTGTTTTTATCAAATCCAGATAGAGGTGGCGCTCAAGTGACGTTGCTTATTAAAAAATAATTCTGTAAGGATATATTAGATAGCTTCCATATAATAGTTATGTATAAAAATAGATGGTTTTCTAAATTGAGGACTGTCTATTTTTTTAATTTTGTAAAATTGGAAATTCTGAACAAATTTTGAAAAATAAAGTATAACATACAAGTATAAAACAAGGAGGAATTATAGTTATGAATATACAAGTTCAAAAACTTAGAAAATCATATAAGGATAGAGAAGTACTGAAAAATATTTCTTTTGAAATAAAAGAGGGGAGTATTTGTGGATTATTAGGTATTAATGGTGCAGGAAAATCAACAATTATGAAGATTATTTTTGGTCTTGAAAATGCTGATAGTGGTACGGTTATTTTTAATGGGAAAAAAATGCGGGTATATATGAGATTGGAGCGCTTATTGAAACTCCTGCTATCTATATGAACTTATCTGCATTTGATAACTTAAAAACAAGAGCATTGTTATATGACATTTCTGACGAACGAATTAATGAAGTATTAAACTTGATTGGGCTATCTAATACGGGAAAGAAAAAAGCAGGGAGCTTTTCTTTAGGTATGAAACAACGTTTGGGATTAGGTATGGCAATAATTACTAGTCCAGATTTGCTCATTTTAGATGAACCTACCAATGGATTGGATCCAGATGGTATAAAGGAATTGTTGAATTTAATGATTTCTTTAAAGAAATCAGGAATGACAATTCTTTTATCTAGCCATCAACTGTATGAAGTTAGTAAAGTGGCAGATAAAGTTGTTATTTTACATGATGGTCAAATTTTTTACGATGGTTCGAATGTTCAAAGTGATGATTTAGAATCTTTATTTATAAGAATTGTTCATGGAGGTGACGCAATATGATAAAAATATTTAAATCAGAATGGTTAAAACAGCGAAAAAATACATCCAAAAAATTCTTGATAATAGCTCCTGGATTGTCGATTTTAATAGCTGTATTACTTGTTGGACCGAGTATTCTAGAAAGTTTTTCAATATATTGGTGGGAAGCCGTCTTTTTGTACACGCTTATTGGATTGTTATTTTTATATGATTATAAAGCAGAAGAAGCTGCAGGAAACTTCCAGAATATATACTTTCGAAATGATAGCATAAAAATATATATCGTAAAGATACTTTTAAAATTAAAAGATTTACTCATTTCGAACGTATGGTTTTTAGCTATATTATTATTTACAAGTAATTTTTTGTATGGCGACTTAATATCATTGAATATAATTGGTGACTTAATTTGTTTAGTACTTATTTCGATAACATCCATATGGGTATTGCCACTCTTGTATCTATTTTCGAAACGGATCAACCCCTATATCTTAGTATCTATTAACTCCTTGATTTGTTTTTTGGTTGCACCTTTTATCGCTCAAAGTAGCTTTTGGTTCTTCTTTCCTTTTACATATCATTATAAAATTGCTTATAGTCTTATGTATATAAAACCGTCAGGAGATTTAGATTTAACAAATCATGTAACAGACGTTAAAATGGTAGTATTTACCGTATTTCTATCATTGATTCTATTTATTGTTTCTTTGTTAATGTTAAATTGGAGGTTAAGTAATGATCCAATTGCTAAAAAGTGAAATGATTAAATTTAAAGGTTCGTATCAACTATACATTATTTTGATTTTGTCTACTATACAACTATTGACAATTCCAATTTACATATTATCTGTAAATAACACAATTGTATTGGAAAATATTATCTTTTTACCCATGTTAGGCTATTGCATGATAACTACGATAATCACTTTATTAGTATCTGAACAAGAAATCAATGCTAATAATTATCAGAATATTAAAGGCTCGAGAAATACAGCCAGTATATGGGGAGCGAAAATTTTTGTGTTAGATTTACTATTATCTTTACTTACTATTCCTTTATGGGTAGTTGTAGGTATAGAGTTAGAACACTTTTCATATTATTTTTACGTAGGAATAGTTAGTTGGTTATTACTAATATTGCTAAATCATTTCCACATGCTATTGACATTGTTTATTGCGAAAGGTGGCAATTTACTTATTGCTGTTGTAGAAAGTTTATTTATATTATTTGCAACAAATAAAGTTTTTCTTAATATTTTTTGGATTTCAGTAATTTTACCAGTTAATATAATTTTAGAAAATAATTTTAGAAGCACAACTAATTTATTAGCTTTAACTTTTTATGTTGTATTATTGTTTGTTGCTAATTTAGTAGTTGTAAGCAGAAAAGGTGTTTAATTATATACTATGATTGAAATGAAGGGAGTGTTAAATTTTTGGATGGAAGTTTGGGAATTGTTTTGACTTTACTTCATATCCAAAATAAGTCTGTAAAGACATATTGGAGAGAGGCGTTATTGATTTTTGATAATTTAACTATAGAAAATTAGGAGGAGAACTATGAAATTCAAAAAGATCTATCTTTCCGTAATTTTTTTCTTAAGTTTACTTGGATTGACTGGATGCACATATGAGAAGTATGATGTTAAATTTCTCGACTCAAGTTATAATCGATTTGATTATAAAGGAGAGCATTATGGTGTAACTAATCAATTAATTTTATATGAAGATATTGAAAGTAAAGTAAGCAATCATTATGATATTTATGAAATATCTTACGATGATTCCAATGATGAAATAAAGAATGATTTGTTGGAGATTGGTGACTTATATCAAACCAAGAATAGAGAATTTGCCATAAAAATTGATAGTACTTTCTATAAATGTAAACTACTTGATAATATTTCTAAAGAAGAACTTATAAAAGTTTCTGACTTATTTAATGTTCGCTTAGTAGGAGAATTTGCTATCAATGAGCAAGAAGCCAGAGAGTTGAAGATAGGGGAACAATTATTTACAATTACTGAAGAAATTATTCCAAAAGAAGAGCTTAGTGCTACAGTTGCTAACTTAGATAATCAAGTGAAGTCAGTCACTAGATTATCAGGGGAGCACGAAAGTTGGAAATATGGAGAAATTTGTTCTTTAAAAAATCAGTCTATCCACGAGAAAGTAGCAGTTAAATTGAATGGAGAATATCATTTGGCTTTCTTAAGAAGTTAAACTGGGCAAAAAGTCTTTAAAAGAAAAAACGGCAAATAATAGAGCGACTACATTAGTAGCTTAAAAACATGATTAAACCGCTATTCTTAGGAGTAGCGGTTTTTCTTTTTGTTCTAAAAGGGGCAAAAAAGGGGGCGAGTAAGTAATTTTCCAACTGTTTAATTCAAGCTAAAAATCCCCAATCGAAGCGATTGAGGATTAAGCAAATGAATATTAAACAATACCTTGTGCAATCATAGCATTTGCTACATTTTCAAAGGCAGCAATGTTAGCTCCTGCAAGGTAGTCTTTATCAAGACCATATGTTTCTGAAGTTGTTTTAGCTGTGTTGAAGATGTTTGTCATGATGTCTTTGAGACGTCCATCAACTTCTTCACGAGTCCATGAGAGACGAAGACTGTTTTGGCTCATTTCAAGGGCTGAAACGGCTACACCACCAGCGTTGGCAGCTTTTGCAGGTCCGTAGAAGATACCATTTTCTTTGTAAACTTTGATGGCATCAAGGTCGCTTGGCATGTTGGCACCTTCAGATACACAGATAACTCCTTGAGCAACCAAACGTTTAGCTGCTTCACCGTTGATTTCGTTTTGAGTAGCACATGGAAGCGCAATGTCATAGTTTCCAGCGTAAGTCCATACAGAACCTTCATGATAAGTAGCAGTTGCTTTCTCAGCTGCATACTCAGTCAAACGAGCGCGACGTTTTTCTTTAACGTCAACCAAAAGATCGAAGTCGATACCATTTTCATCGATGACGTAACCATTTGAGTCAGATACAGAGATAACAGTTGCACCAAGTTCAGTCGCTTTTTGAAGAGCGTATTGAGCCACGTTACCAGAACCTGAAATAACCACTTTCTTACCAGCAAAGCTGTTACCGTTAGCTTTAAGCATTTCTTCAGTGTAGTAAACTAAACCGTAACCAGTTGCTTCTGGACGAATCAAGCTACCACCAAATCCAAGAGGTTTACCAGTCAAGACACCAGCATCAAATTGGTTAAGGCGTTTGTATTGACCGTAAAGGTAACCAATTTCACGTCCACCAACACCGATATCACCAGCAGGTACGTCAAGTGATGGGCCAATGTATTTTTGCAGTTCAGTCATGAAGCTTTGGCAGAAGCGCATCACTTCAGCATCTGTTTTACCTTTAGGATCGAAGTCTGATCCACCTTTACCTCCACCGATAGGAAGTCCAGTCAAGACGTTTTTAAAGATTTGTTCAAATCCGAGGAATTTCAAAATCCCTTGGTTTACAGTTGGGTGGAAACGAAGTCCGCCTTTGTATGGTCCAACAGCTGAGTTGAATTGAACACGGTAGCCACGGTTTACTTGAACTTTTCCATCACGGTCAACCCAAGGAACACGGAAAGAAATCACGCGCTCTGGTTCAGTAATACGTGCCAAGATATTTTCTTCGATATACTCAGGGTGTTTTTCAAATACAGGTTCTAAAGTGTTGAAAAATTCTTCAACAGCTTGGAGGAACTCAGCCTCGTGCCCGTTACGAGCTTTTACAGTTTCAAACACGCTTTGGATATATTCTTTAGCAGATGTCATATCGTTCTCCTTTTGTTGTCATATTTTATTACGTGAGTCATTATAGCAGAATTTTTTTTTACTGTAAAGAAAAAAACAGAAATTTTCTAAAAATTCTTTCAATTTAGTTTTTTTGATTTTTTGAAAATAGATAAAAAACGAACGTTTTTCTTATAAATGCCTTTCTTAAAGAGAAAATCTGAAAGTATGGTATAATATTAGAAATAAAAGGAATCTGGAGGATCAGAATCATGGTATCAACGAAAACACAAATAGCTGGCTTTGAGTTTGACAATTGCTTGATGAATGCTGCGGGTGTGGCTTGTATGACGATAGCAGAGTTAGAAGGAGTTAAAAACTCAGCGGCAGGAACTTTTGTGACCAAGACAGCGACCTTGGACTTTCGTCAGGGAAATCCTGAGCCACGCTATCAAGATGTTCCCCTTGGTTCTATCAACTCTATGGGCTTGCCGAATAATGGCTTAGACTATTATTTGGACTATCTTTTGGACTTGCAGGAAAAAGAGCCAAACCGAACTTTCTTCCTATCTCTAGTCGGCATGTCTCCAGAGGAAACCCATACTATCTTGAAAAAAGTCCAAGAGAGTGAGTTTCGTGGTCTGACTGAGCTAAACCTCTCCTGTCCAAATGTTCCAGGCAAACCTCAGATTGCCTATGATTTTGAAACAACAGACCGGATTTTGGCAGAGGTGTTTGCCTACTTCACCAAACCTTTAGGAATTAAATTGCCACCATATTTTGATATTGTTCACTTTGACCAAGCGGCAGCTATTTTCAATAAGTATCCTCTTAAGTTTGTCAACTGTGTTAACTCTATCGGAAACGGCCTTTATATAGAAGATGAGTCTGTCGTTATTCGCCCTAAAAATGGTTTCGGTGGCATTGGTGGCGAGTATATCAAACCGACTGCTTTGGCTAATGTTCACGCTTTTTATCAACGTTTAAATCCTCAAATTCAAATCATTGGAACAGGTGGCGTGTTAACTGGTCGTGATGCCTTTGAACATATCCTTTGTGGAGCGAGTATGGTGCAGGTAGGAACCACCCTTCACAAAGAGGGAGTTGGTGCTTTTGACCGCATTACCAATGAACTGAAAGCAATCATGGCGGAAAAAGGGTACGAGAGCTTAGAAGATTTCCGTGGGAAATTGCGCTATATTGATTAAACTCATTAAAAAATCAGAAGAAAGGAGAGAAGATGCTAGCCATTGAAGAAAGTCAGAAATTGACTTTATCAAATCTACCTAGTCTGAGCCTATTTACAGGGACAGATCAGGGTCAGTTTGAAGTGATGAAGAGTCAAGTATTGAAACAGATTGGTTATGATTCTGCTGACCTCAACTTTGCCTACTTTGATATGAAAGAAGTAGTTTACAAGGATGTGGAACTGGAGTTGGTCAGCCTTCCTTTCTTTGCGGATGAGAAAATCGTGATACTAGACCATTTTGTCGATATCACAACAGCTAAGAAACGCTTTTTGACAGATGATGAGCTCAAGTCATTTGAGGAATACCTTGACAATCCTTCACCAACAACTAAGTTGTTAATCTTTGCAGAAGGAAAACTGGATAGTAAAAGACGGTTGGTTAAATTACTTAAGCGTGATGCTCATGTCTTTGATGCAGTAGAAGCTAAAGAACAAGAATTGCGCCAGTATTTCCAAAAGTGGAGCCAGAAACAAGGTCTGCAGTTTGCCAATCATTCTTTTGAAAATCTTCTCGTCAAGTCAGGTTTTCAATTTAGCGAAATCCAGAAAAATCTCCTCTTTTTACAGTCCTATAAGGAAGACTCTGTTATCGAGGAAGAGGATATTGTTAACGCAATTCCCAAGACCTTGCAGGACAATATTTTTGATTTAACTCAGTTTATTCTGACTAAAAAGATGGATCAGGCGCGCGATTTGGTGAGAGACTTGACCTTGCAAGGGGAAGATGAAATCAAGTTGATTGCAGTCATGCTAGGACAATTTCGGACTTTTACTCAGGTGAAAATTTTGTCAGAGTCTGGGCAAACAGAATCGCAGATTGCAAGTAGTCTAGGAAGTTTTCTCGGACGCAATCCTAATCCCTATCAAATCAAGTTTGCGCTGAGGGATTCACGAGGACTTTCCTTGAGCTTTTTGAAGCAAGCTATTTCTTATTTGATTGAGACAGACTATCAGATTAAGACAGGTCTTTATGAAAAGAGTTTCCTTTTTGAAAAGGCACTTTTACAGATTGCTAGTCAGGTCAATTGACATTTTTTTGAAACTACAACCTGCGTCAAGATTATCTTGTCGTGGGTTTCTTGCTGATTTGCTTGTTTTATACTCAATGAAAATCAAAGAGCAAACTAGGAAACTAGCCGCAGGTTGCTCGAAGCACTGCTTTGAGGTTGTAAATAAGACTGACGAAGTCAGCTCAAAACACTGTTTTGAGGTTGTGGATAGAACTGACGAAGTCAATTACATATACCTAGGGCAAGGAGACGTTGACGAGGTTTGAAGAGATTTTCGAAGAGTATTATTAGAAAGTATTTCAGTGATTTCTTCATCTATAAGCAAAAAACTTGAAAAAAGTGAATGTTTGCGTTATCATTTTCATATAGAAAGAAAAAGAGGTATTACAGATGGCTATTATCTTACCAGATCTTCCATATGCATACGACGCTTTGGAACCATACATCGATGCGGAAACAATGCACTTGCACCATGACAAACACCATCAAACTTATGTCAACAATGCTAATGTAGCTCTTGAAAAACACCCTGAAATCGGTGAAGACCTTGAAGCCTTGCTTGCTGATGTAGAATCTATTCCAGCTGATATCCGTCAAGCACTTATCAACAACGGTGGCGGACACTTGAACCACGCTCTTTTCTGGGAATTGATGACTCCTGAAAAAACAGCTCCATCAGCAGAACTTGCAGCAGCAATCGATGCAACATTTGGTTCATTTGAAGAATTCCAAGCAGCCTTCACTGCAGCAGCAACAACTCGTTTCGGTTCAGGATGGGCATGGTTGGTTGTTAACAAAGAAGGTAAACTTGAAGTGACTTCAACAGCAAACCAAGACACACCAATCTCAGAAGGCAAAAAACCAATCTTGGGCTTGGACGTTTGGGAGCATGCTTACTACGTGAAATACCGCAACGTGCGTCCTGACTACATCAAAGCTTTCTTCTCAGTGATCAACTGGAACAAAGTAGATGAATTGTACGCAGCTGCTAAATAATGATATGATATATGGAGGGAAGAATTGTTCTTCTCTTTTTAAGGTTATATTATTTTGGTCTGACAAAATCGTCAGACTTTTTTCATTTTTATGAGAAACGTGCTAAATTTAAAATAGGGTGTGTAAAACCCTTGATATAGCTACTTTTCACGATTGAGCTAATGG